>JASIBJ010000426.1 GCA_030045215.1 Streptosporangiaceae bacterium
CCGAAATACCCGCCGTAGACGGCGGCGCCGAAGACGCCGCCGGCCAGGACCGGGCTGGTCCTCTCGGCGCCGGCCACCGACCCAGCCTCGGCCCGCTGTTGCCGGCGGGCGGTGATCCTGGCGCTGAGCTGCGGCTGCAGGAGCACGAGAACACAGGCGATGAGGATCAGAACCGACACGATGACCTGGAACGAACCCGGCGGCAGCGACAGCAGCGCGATCGCTCCGGCCAGCGAGCCCCCGACCGAGAAGAGGCCAAGCCGCATGAGCCGGCGGCGCTGGCCCGCGAGCTCGCGCCGGTACCCCCAGGCACCGCTAACGTTCCCTGGAACAAGCCCGACATTGTTCGACACGTTGGCTACTACCGGCGGGAAACCGAAGGCCAGGAGCGTCGGGAAGGTGATCAGCGATCCGGAGCCCACGATGGCATTGATCGCACCTGCGGCCGTACCCGCGCCGAGGATCGCGACGGCTTCAGCGGGGCCCACAAGATCCTCGCGACATGGCCTTGATCGTAGGCGAGCACGCAGGGTGAGCGGGCACCGCTCGCGACCTGATCCCGGCCACCGATGGCCCTGACGATGCACCGGCGCGGCCGAGGTCAGCGGGCCTCAGGGCAGCTCCAGTGCCCTGGCCGACCAGCGCGAGGAGTGGCGCTCGATCAGCAGCGGAACCCCGAAACAGCGGGAGAGGTTACGTTCCGTGAAAACCTCGGTCAGCGGCCCCGCCGCCAGGACTGTTCCCTTGCGCATCAGCAACGCATGAGTGAAACCCTCCGGGACTTCCTCGATGTGGTGAGTGACCAGCACCATCATCGGCGACCTCGGGTCTTTCAGCAGCCCGGCGATCCGCCGCAAAAGGTCCTCGCGGCCGCCGAGGTCCAGGCCGGCGGCGGGTTCGTCCAGGAGCAGCATCTCCGGGTCAGCCATCAGCGACCTGGCGATCTGGACCCGCTTCCGCTCGCCCTCGGACAAGGAGGCGAACCGGCGGCGGATCAGGTGCGCGCACCCGAGCACGTCGAGTAGCTCGACCGCCCTGGTCACGTCGTCGGAGTCGTAGTCCTCGGCCTCACGGCCGAGGATGCCGTACGAAGCCGTCAGCACCAGGTCGATAACCTTCTCGCCCGGCGGGACCTGGTCGGCGATGGCGGCGCTGGCCATGCCAATACGGGTCCTCAGATCCGCGATGTCGGCACGGTCAAGGGGCTCGCCGAGTATCTCGACGCTGCCGTGGCTCGGCGCGATCAGCGTCGCCGCGACCTGCAGCAAGGTCGTCTTCCCCGCACCGTTCGGACCGATGACGACCCAGCTCTCGTCGCTGTGCGCGGTCCAGTCAACGTCACGCAAGAGCATCGACCTGTCGTAACGGACCCCGACCCCGCGCAGCCGGAGCACCTCCGCCGCCATCCGGCTCCCTTCGCGCCACCAGTCCCAGCTCGAACTTACGGCATGCTTGCCCCGCTTCGACCAGTACCTGGCAAAGGTCTGCGCGGGCGGCGTCAGCGCCCGCCCTGCCGCACCGCCAGCACGGCCGCCTGGGTCCGGTCGGCCACGCCCAGTTTGGCCAGCACCGAGCTGACATGGGTCTTGACCGTCTTCTCCGACACGCCAAGAGCCCTGGCAATCTCCCGGTTGGAGCGCCCGTCGGCGAGCAGGCCAAGCACCTCCCGCTCGCGGCTGGTGAGCGAGTCGATGCCGCGCCCGTCCTGACCGGCCGGACGGGTGGAGAGCAGCGCTGCCGCTTCCTGCGCGAGCAGCGTGTGCCCGTCGTGAATCGAGCGGATGGCGCGCACCAGGGCGTCGGGGTCGATGTCCTTGTACAGGAATCCTGCCGCCCCGGCCCGGAGCGCGAGTGTCACCTGGGCCTGATCGGCGGCGCTGGTCAGCACCAGCGCCCTGGTTCCGGCGGAGCGCTGTGGCAGCTGGCCAAGCACCGCCACTCCGTCGAGCTCCGGCAGCTTGAGGTCCAGCAGCAGCACGTGGGGCCGTAGCTGCGCGGCCAGCTCGAGCGCCTCCTGCCCGTCGGCAGCCTCGCCGACCACGACCATGTCGTCGTGCACGCTGAGCAGCACCGAGATGCCCTGCCGCACCACCGGATGATCATCGGCGATCAGGACGGTGATCATCTGCGCGGCACCGGAACGGACAGCCGGATCGAGGTCGGTCCACCGGGTCTGGATTTGATCGTCAGGGTGCCGCCGACCGAGGCGGCCCGCTCCCGCATCGAGCTCAGCCCGACGCCGCTGTGCGGGCTGGCCGGATCGAAGCCGGTGCCATGGTCGCCAACCTCCAGCACGACCGCGCGCGGGCGGGAGCTGAGGCGAACCCAGACGTCCTGGCTGCCCGAGTGGCGCAGGGAGTTGCTGATCGCCTCCTGCGCGACCCGGTAGAGCACTGTCTGGCGCCGGCCGTCCAGTTCGGGTAGGTCGCCCGCCTCGACCCGGACCGCCTTGCCGTACGTCCGGCCCGCCAGCACGGCGTAGCCACGGACCGAACCGGCCAGACCGCTGGCTGCCAGGTCGGGCGGCGCCAGCCCGTCGATGACCGCCCGCAGCTCAGCGTGTGCCTCGCCGGCCAGCGCGGCGACGCTGTCGATCTCGGCCGCGGCTCGCGCCGGGTCGCGCGGCACGAGCAGGGCCGCCGCCCGTGCCTTGGCCCGTACGCTGAACAGCTTCTGCGAGACCGCGTCGTGCAGATCCCTGGCGAGCCTGGCCCGCTCTTCCAGGACCGACAGCTCGCGACCGCGCTCATACAGCCGGGCATTGGTCAGCGCGATCGCTGCGTGCGCGGCGAACAGGCTCAGCATCCGCTCGTCCCGTTCGGTGAAGCCGCCTGGCGTGCGCTTGCAGGCGGCGAAGATGCAGCCGATGACCCTGTCGCCTTCCAGGATCGGGACGCCGAGCACGTCGGTGAGCTCGGGATGGGCGGCGGGCCAGCCCCAGAACCGCGGATCGGAACGGATGTCGTCGAGGCGCAGCGGCTTGCCCTCGCGCAGCATCACCCCGAGCATGCCGTGCTGACGCGGCAGCGGGCCGATCTCCGCCTGCTGCCGCGCGGAGATCCCGTCCACCACGAACTCGGCGAACGACTCGCCCTCGCCCGGCACGCCGAGGGCGGCATACTTCGCGCCGACCAGCGACCGGGCCGAACGGACGATCATCTGCAACACGTCCCTGACCGACAGCTGGCTGGCGACGGCCAGGACCACCTGGCTGATCCGCTCGAAAACCTCGTCGCGGCACGGATCCCCGCGGCCGTCCGGCTCGGCAGCCGACCCCGGCCGGGCGGCCGTGCCCTGTCCCGGTGCCAGCCGCGCCTGCTTACCCATACTCCGACGGTACCGGCGGCCCGGGCGCGGCGCCTCGGGCGCGGGTCCTACGACCATCGGCCAGGGACCGGCCCGGCCATCGGCCGATGTGCACCGGCCGCCAGCTGCCTAGCGTCGAAGCCATGACTATCGCACGCGTCGCCGTCGTCACCGGCGCCTCCCGCGGCCTCGGCCGTGCCCTGGCTGGCGCTCTCGCCGGCAGCGGCTTCCACCTCATCATCGATGCCCGCAATGCCGCAGCGCTCGAGGCAGCCGCCGACGACGTCGGCAGGCTGCACGGCGGGCGGGTCATCGCGATCGCGGGCGACATATCCGACGCGGCCCACCGCGCGAGCCTGGCAGCGGCCGCGAGCGAACTAGGCGGGGCGAGTCTGCTGGTCAACAACGCCGGCACGCTCGGGGCCAGCCCGCGGCCGGCCCTGGCCGACTATCCGGTCGGCGAGCTGCTGTCCGCGCTGGAAGTCAACGTGGTCGCGCCGATCGCGCTGACCCAGCTCTTCCTGCCCGACCTGCGCCGCCTCGGGGGCGCGGTCCTCAACGTCACCTCGGACGCGGCGGTCGAGCCTTACGCCGGCTGGGGCGGCTATGGCGCGGCCAAGGCGGCGCTTGAGCAGGCCAGCAACGTCCTGGCGGCCGAGGAGAGCGCGGTACGAGTCTGGTGGGTCGATCCCGGCGACATGCGTACCCGGATGCATCAGGAAGCCTTCCCTGGCGAGGACATCTCCGATCGGCAGCCGCCCGAGGCGGTCATGCCGGCGTTCCTGCGGCTCATCACCGAGCGGATGCCGAGCGGCCGGTATCGTGCCGCTGACCTGCGACCGGCGGGTGTGTGACGATGACGATCGCCTTCGATCTCGCGCCCGCGCTCGAGGCGCACGAGCCGCCCGAGGCTCGCGGCATCGCCCGAGATGGTGTGGCGCTGATGGTCAGCAGACAGGCCGCCGGCGAGGTGAGCCACCACCGCTTTACCGACCTGCCTCAGCTCCTGCTGCCTGGCGACCTGCTGGTCGTCAACGCCTCGGCCACCCTGCCGTCGGCAGTACCCGTGACCGGCGAGCTGACCGTCCATTTCTCGACCGCGATGCCGGACGGGAGTTGGCTGGTCGAGCTGCGATTCGGCAACGGCGCGGGCACGGTCCCTTATCGGGGCGGGGCGGCGGGCGACCAGTTGCTTCTGCCGGGCGGGGCGCTGCTGCGGCTGCGCTCACGCTTCACCGGCCGCCTGTGGCGGGCCAGGCTGTCCACCGCTGTGATCCCTTACCTGCTCCGGCACGGCCGCCCGATCCGCTACTCGTACGTGCGCCGTGCCTGGCCCATCGAGGCCTACCAGACCGTATTCGCGACCATTCCCGGTAGCGCCGAGATGCCCAGCGCCAGCCGGCCGTTCTCCCCGGAAGTCGTCACCAGGCTGGTCAGCCGGGGC
>JASIBJ010000427.1 GCA_030045215.1 Streptosporangiaceae bacterium
ACCGCGTACGGGCGGGACAGCGCCTACATCGCTTTCCACGTCTTCCACCCCTCGCCGCACGAGCCCTATTTCACCGAGGTCGAGGCGATCATGACGGCGGTCGGCGGGCGGCCGCACTGGGGCAAGATGCACACCCGCGATGCCGAGTACCTGAGCCGGGAGTACCCGAAGTTCAGCGAGTTCGTCGCGCTACGCGAGGCGCTGGACCCGGACCATCGCTTCGGCGACGCGTACCTGACGCAGGTGCTCGGCTCCTGAGCACAGGCTCCCGCGCTAGCTTGCCGCGCGGCTCCGCGACTTGCGCGCCGGGCCCCGGCGGTTGTCCTGAACGTAGATGATCGCAGGCTTGCCGTCGCCCGGGCTGCGGCGTTCCAGCTCGAACAGCGTGGTGGCGGCCATCAGGTCACTGAGCTTGGCGTAGCCGTAGTTGCGAGAGTCGAAGTCGGGGCGCTGCTCGGTGAGGATGTGACCTACGGACGCTAGCACTGCCCAGCCGTCATCGTCGGATGCTGCCTCGACCGCGTTGCGGAGCATGGTGACCAGCGCGGCGTCTCGCTTGAGCTGGGTCGCGGACAGCCGCGGTGTCGGCTTGAGCGCCGCGTCCTCGTGCGCGGCGGCGTCCTCGTGATAGGCGAGGTTCTCGATGTAGATGAACTTGTCGCAGGCCGCGACAAAGGGCTTCGGCGTCTTCCGCTCGCCGAATCCGTAGACGATCAGGCCCGATTCGCGAATCCGGGCCGCCAGGCGGGTGAAGTCGCTATCGCTTGAGACCAGGCAGAACCCGTCGAAGCGCCCCGAGTACAGCAGGTCCATCGCATCGATAACCATCGCGGCGTCAGTCGCGTTCTTCCCGCTGGTGTAGGCGAACTGCTGGATCGGCTGGATGGACTGGGCCAGCAGCTGATCCTTCCAGCCGCGCAGCTGAGTTCCGGTCCAGTCACCGTAGGCGCGCTTCACGGTCGCGGTGCCGAACTTGGCGACCTCTGCCAGCAGTCCTTCGATAACGGCGGGCCGCGTGTTGTCAGCGTCGATGAGCACGGCGAGCTTGGCCGCACTCTCGCTGCCCAGGCTGTCTTCCATGCCAGGGATCGTACTGGGCGACGCGAACATTGCGAGCGCCGACACGGGTAAGGGATATACGCGGTAGTAGTGGTCTATATCCCGACACTGCTCGCCGACGTTAGGTCGCTGGCGCGGGGCACGCCGGCCGCTGGGGGACAATAGGAAGAGTGCGATTCCTCAGCGAGCCAGCCCACGACCTGGCCTACAACGATGTCTTCCTCGTTCCGAGCAAGTCGGAAGTCGGGTCCCGGCTCGACGTTGACCTGACCGCCAGGGACGGCAGCGGCGCAACCATTCCCGTGATCGTCGCGAACATGACGGCCGTGGCCGGGCGGCGGATGGCTGAAACTATCGCCCGCCGCGGTGGCATCGCGGTCCTGCCGCAGGACATCCCCGTCGACGTCGTGGCCGAGGTGATCTCCTGGGTCAAGCACAGGGACCTGGTCCACGACACGCCGCTGACGCTCGGGCCGACCGCGACGACCGGGCATGCGCTGAGCCTGCTGCCGAAGCGGGCCCACGGCGCCGTCGTAGTGCTTGACGATGAGCAGCGACCGGTCGGAATCGTCACGGAGGCGGACTGCACCGGCGTCGACCGCTTCACCCAGCTTGACCAGGTCATGTCGACCGAGCTGCTGACGTTGCCGGCAGGCACGGATCCGGAGCGGGCATTCCAGCTCCTGCACGACGGGCGGCACCGGGTGGCTCCCGTCGTCGACACGAAGGGCCGCTGCGTCGGGATACTCACCCGCACCGGTGCCCTGCGCGCCACGGTCTACCAGCCGGCTACCGATGCCAGGGGGCGGCTGCGGATCGCCGCGGCCATCGGCATTAACGGCGACGTGGAAGGCAAGGCCAAGCTGCTGCTGGACGCCGGAGCCGACCTGCTGGTGGTCGATACCGCCCACGGCCACCAGCACAAGATGCTGCAGGCCCTGCGGGCGGTCCGCGGGATCAGCCCTGGGGTGCCGGTCGCCGCGGGCAACGTCGTCACGGCCGAGGGCGTGGCCGACCTGATCGAGGCCGGCGCCGACATCGTGAAGGTCGGCGTCGGGCCCGGCGCCATGTGCACCACGCGGATGATGACCGCCGTCGGAAGGCCGCAGTTCAGCGCCGTGCTGGAATGCGCGGCCGAGGCCCGCCGGATGGGCCGCCACGTCTGGGCCGACGGCGGCGTCCGGTATCCCCGGGATGTCGCGCTCGCCCTCGCGGCCGGTGCCTCATGCGTCATGATCGGCTCCTGGTTCGCCGGGACCTGCGAGTCGCCGGGCGACGTGTTCCGCGACGCGGACGGCCGTCTGTACAAGGAGAGCTTCGGGATGGCCTCGGCCAGGGCGGTCCGGCTGCGAGCCGCGGCCGACTCGGCCTTTGACCGGGCCAGGAAGGAGCTTTTCGAGGAGGGGATCTCCAGCTCGCGGATGTACCTGGACGCACAGCGGCCCGGGGTGGAAGACCTGCTCGACGCGATCACGGCGGGCCTGCGCAGCGCCTGCACGTACGCGGGCGCCGACAACCTGGACGGCTTGCACGAGCACGCGGTCGTCGGCATTCAGGGCGCGGCCGGCTATGCCGAAGGGATGCCGCTGCCGACCGGTTGGTGAGAACTGGGCGTTTATCCGCCGGTAGTACGATGCCCGTAACGATTCAAGCGATTTAAATCGCTTTCTCGGGACAGCGACCCGCCGCGACGGGAGAGGTCATGCGCCCAGCGCGCCGGACACTGGCCGCACTGGTGGCCGCTGCCGTGGCAGGCACGGGCCTGCTGGCCGGCCTGCCGACGACAGCCGCGGCCGACTCGGCGTTCGACCGGGCCAGGAAGGAGCTTTTCGAGGAGGGGATCTCCAGCTCGCGGATGTACCTGGACCCGCAGCGGCCCGGGGTGGAAGACCTGCTCGACGCGATTACCGCGGGGCTGCGCAGCGCCTGCACGTACGCGGGCGCCGACAACCTGGACGGCTTGCACGAGCACGCGGTCGTCGGCATTCAGGGCGCGGCCGGCTATGCCGAAGGGATGCCGCTGCCGACCGGT
>JASIBJ010000428.1 GCA_030045215.1 Streptosporangiaceae bacterium
CTCGCGGCGCACGTGATACGGGGGCTGATTGCCAGAACCTCGGTCGACCCGACGGCGATCGAGGACGTCATCATGGGCTGCGTCTCGCAGGCCGGCCCGCAGGCGATCGACATCGCGAGGAACGCCTGGCTGTCCGCGGGCCTGCCGGAGAGCGTTCCCGGCGTCACCATCGACCGGCAGTGCGGATCCTCGCAGCAGGCCGTTCACTTCGCCGCGCAGGCGGTCCTCTCCGGCACGCAGGACCTGGTGATCGCGGCGGGCGTCGAGAGCATGAGCATGGTGCCGATGGGCACGACGGTGGCGCTGCCGATGCGGGAGGGACTGGCCTCGCCATTCGGCCAGGGCTGGAAGGACCGCTACGGCGACCAGGAGATCTCGCAGTTCCGCGGCGCGCAGCTGATGTGCGAGAAGTGGGGCTTCAAGCGCTCGCAGCTAGAAGAGCTTTCCCTGGAAAGCCACGCCCGTGCGATCCGCGCCATCGACCAGGGTCGGTTCGACCGGCAGGTTCTGCCCGTCGCCGGTGTCAGCACCGACGAGGGACCGCGGCGGGACAGCACCCTGGAGAAGATGGCCGAGCTGAAACCGCTGCGACCGGGCTGGGAGCTGACGGCGGCGATTTCATCGCAGATTTCCGACGGCGCGGCTGCGCTGCTGATCGCGTCACCGAGCGCGGTACGCCGCCACGGGTTCACGCCGCGGGCGCGCATCCACACCCTGGCCGTCGTCGGCGCGGACCCCGTCTACATGCTCACCGGTCCGATCCCCGCGACGGAGATGGCGCTGGAGAAGGGTCACCTTGACATCGACGACATCGACGTGTTCGAGGTCAACGAGGCGTTCGCGCCGGTGGTGCTGGCCTGGTCGGCCGACACCGGCGGCCCGCTCGAGAAGACCAACCCCAACGGCGGAGCGATCGCGCTCGGTCACCCGCTCGGCGCCACCGGCGCGATCCTCATGACCAAGCTGCTGCACGAGCTTGAGCGCACCGGCGGCCGCTACGGCCTGCAGGCGATGTGCGAGGGTGGCGGCCAGGCTAACGCGACCATCATCGAGCGCCTGGCGTAGGCAAGCCGGCCGGGACGGCGCTGGTGCTCGTCACCGCCCGGTTCCGTCACCGCGTCGGCCGGCCGGCTCGGTCGCCGGCCGCGCCAGGGCTGGTCAGGTGCGCCCTGGCGCAGTTGCGGAAGTCCGCGAGCATGCGGTTGCGCTCGCGGGCTTCGTCCTGGGCCTGGCGGACAGCGCTATCTCCCCCGAGGAAGCGGCCGACAACCGACATTCCCGTCAAACCGAGCGCTCCTTGGGCGGCTGGGGAAGATCGGTGCCGGCAGGGCGACATCAATCTTCCCCGGCCACGCGAACGCGCGGCGATTTGTCCGATCTGCGGGGCCGGTTTGGGGTGCCTCAAGCTGCAGGCCCGGGCGCATGGCCCGTTCGAGGCGAGCGTTTGACCAGCCACGGATCACCGCGACCGGACCACGAGATGAAGCTTGATTTGACTTCGTTCCCAAGGAATATACGATTAAAGTTAGAAGTTTTTTCAAGCAACAGAGCAAGCTAACCTAGGCCGCCGGGTCTAGGATGCGACTGGAAGGTGACAGGGACATGCTGCTTACATCATTCGACCCACGCGCGGAGTTTCACCGCGCGTTCTGGACCGCTGACCGCAGCTTCACCGCCGTGCGGATGGACGCCATTCGGCGCGACAACGAGATCGAGCTTCGGTTCGACCTGCCGGGTATCGACACCGACAGCATCGACGTGACCATCGACCGGGGCGTGCTGAGCGTCAGCGCGGAGCGGTCGGAGGAGTACGCAGACGGCGAGAAGCCGTTCGTCCGGGAGCGGGTCATGGGCTCGTTCTCCAGGAAGCTGCGGCTGTCGGACACCGTCGACGCCGAGCACATCGCCGCGTCCTACGACGGTGGCGTGCTGACCGTCAAGGTTCCGCTGACCGAGCGTGCGCAGCCGCGCAAGATCGAGATCAGCACGCCGGAGCAGGCCGCCGTCACGGCCTGATCATGGCGCCCGCGAGAGGGCGATAACCTGCGAAGGGCCCGTGCGGTCATGGCCGTGCGGGCCCTTTTCCCGGTGAGGAGGATGCCGTGCCGTCGCTGCCACTGGACGACGAGAACCGGCCGCTGTTCACCGTCGGCCAAGTGTCGGAGATGTTGAACGTCCAGCAGGCCTTCCTGCGCAGGCTGGACGAGTTCGCAGTGGTGTCGCCATCGCGGTCGGCCGGCGGTCAGCGTCGGTACACCCGCAATGAGATCGTCGCCGTGCGGTACGTCGTCGAGTTGATCGACGACGGCCTTACGCTTGCCGCGGTCCGGCGGGTACTGGAGCTTGAGGCCCAGGTGCGCCAGCTTGAGGCGGAGCGGGACGTACTGCGTGCGCTGGTGGCCAGGCTCCACAGCGAGCTGGCCAAGCGTCAGGGCCCGGCCGGCAGTGAGCCCGCCGAACGGCAGGATCCGCTTAGCGGGTAGCCGACCGGGGCGTCTTCGCGCAGTTAGCGGCTAGCTGACCAGTGCGTCCTCGCGGGGCGCGTCGTCTTCGTTGTCGTGATCCTCCGCGCGGCTCACGAACACCTGAGGGCTGATCGTGTGCAGCGCGGTCAGCATCTCGCCGAGCGCCTCGTCACGCGGCAATTCCAGCACTACGTCGCCCGACAGCTCCGCTGCCGTGCCCGGCCGCGGCGACAGCTGGACTGCCGCGACGCGCTGGCGCGCCAGCACCTCGCTGAGCCGCTCTCTGCTGAGCGGATCGTCAGCGAGGTTGATGCGTATTCTCCACATGGCCATAAAGGTGGCCCTCCCGGTCTGAGTGGCGTTCACCGTCGACGATCGCGGGCACTGATTGCCGACGTGATTCGGGCTCGTAACACTGACGTAAAAGGCCAGGGCCCTCGTTGTGACTCCCAGGCCGCGCGGGTCGTGAAGTGGAGTCGGGCACCTAGCGCTGAGACTAGCTTACGGGCTGTGAGCACGGGCCGAGAGCAATTCGCCGGATACGGCCCGATGGTCCGCGCCTGACCGGTCGGGCAGAGCAGGGCGCACACCCCGCCTGGCGCGCCCTGCCCGGGCCCGGCCTAGCTTCCCGTCTCTACGTACGTCGGGTCCACGTACTCTCCGCCGTTGGTGACGACGCCGTAGTCGTTGTTCTCGTCCAGCGCCGCGGCCGGCACCTCGCCTCCGCCCGATGCCTGCATGAACGTCTGCAGGTCCGGGGGCTGGCCCGCGGAGACGCCGACCGTCAGCGTGATCTGGTCCTGCTGCCCGGCTGCCAGTGAGATGCCAGTGTCCGTGACGCAGGTCGCGGTGGCCAGCGTGCATGACCAGCCCGCGCCAGACATCGACAGGGCCTGCACACCGTCAGGGAGGTCGGCCGCGAACGTGACAGTGCCGGTCGTCGCGGCGTAGCCGACATTGGCCACGGTGATGTTGTAGATGTCGTGCTGGCCCTCCCCGCCGGGCAGGAACGGCCCGTACGGGACGCCACCGCCGGAGTCATAGCTGCTGACCGCCAGTTCCGGCAACTGGGTGACGGTCGTGGCGTCGCTGCCGGTCGCCGGGGTAGCGCTGCCGCCGGACACGGTCACCTGGTTGGTGACCGAGGGCTGCGCGTTGTTCGCGACCGCGACGCTCAGCGTGATCGGCGGGTACGAGCTTCCGGCCGGGAGCGTGCCGAACCGGAAGCACGTCGGCTGCGGCTCGTAGGTGTTCGGCACGCCGCCGCGCCGTGACGTCGATGTCACGACGTAGACGGCCGGCGCCAGCGAGCACGTCCAGCCGTAGCCGGACATCTCGACCGGGGTCAGGCCGGCCGGCAGCGTGTCGGTGACCGTCACCAGGCCCGACGCCGGCCCGGCGGCCGCGGCGTTCGAGACGCTCAGCCGATAGGAGTCGGACGCGTCGCCCTGGGCGAAGCTGCCCGAGTGCGTGCTGGTGACCGAGAGCGACGGCGCCGCCGGTGGCGGCGGGGGAGTGCCAGCCGGGCCAGTCTGGGTGATCGTCGTCGGGTCGGTTCCGGTCTGCCCGCCCGCCGAGGTGGAGGAGTCCGCCCCGGTGGTCAGCCCGCCGCCGGACACGGTCACCGAGTTGGTCACCGAGGCGGGCGCGTTCGCGGTGACCTGCACCGCCAGCGTGATCGGCGGATCGGACGAGCCAGCGGCTAGCTCGTCGCTGCGGAAGCAGGTGACGGCGCTGACGTTGCAGGTCCAGCCGCTGCCCGACATCGAGGTGGCGGTCAGGCCCCAGGGCAGGTCGTCGGCGACCGAGACCAGGCCGTATGAGGGACCGCCAGTCGAGGGCGCGTTGGGACCGTCGACGTTGGACACGGTCAGTGTGTAACTGCCCGTGCCACCCTGTGCGAAGCTGCCCGAGTGGGTGCTCGCCGCGTTCAGGTCGGCCGCCTGCTCGATCGTGGTCGGCGCCTTGACGGTCGACGGACCGCCCTGGCTGCCGCCGCCCGATACGGTCACCGACTCCGTCCCCGAGGCCGGCGCGTTGTCGGCCACGCTGACGACGACGGTGATCGGCGGATCCTCGCCGTTCTCCCCGGCGAGCACGTCGCTGCGGTAGCAGGTGTCGGCGGGCTCGGCCTGCGGGGTCGTGATCGCCGGCAGGCTGCAGGTCCAGCCGCTGCCATACAGCGCCTGGATCGTCTCCCCGGCCGGAGCCGAGACCGTGGCCGTGATCGGATCCGAACTGCTGCCGTCGGTCGCGGCGCCGCCCTCGTTGATGACGGTGATCTCATACCGGTCGCCGTTGTCGCCCTGGCGGAACGCGCCGTCGACGGCGTTGTCGGCGGTCAGTTCGGGGACGCCGACGATCGGGGTCGGGCTGGCCAGCGAGACCGTCGGCGTGCCCTTCGCCCCGCCGCTGACGAAGGCGGCGTTGGTCACGTGCAGGCCGTCATGCGAGTCCTGGTTGCCGTATCCGGTACCGAGCGGCACCTGCACGGTGAGCGTGATCGGCGGGTAAGACTGGCCGGGCTCCAGCACGGCAGGCTTGCCGCCGGGTCCGCCGGTCTCGGTGCAGACCAGCGTGGGGTTGTTGTTGGAGTTGCAGGTCCAGCCCGTGCCGGCGATCGAAGTGAAGTTGATATTCGGGTCGATGATGTCCGTGACGTCGACGGGCGTCGTGCCGTCGGTCGCCTCATTACCCGTGTTGGTCACGGTGAGGGTGTAGGTGTCGGCGTTGTCGCCCTGGGTGAAGCTGGTCGACGGCGTTGTGTCGGGCGAGTTCGCCACGACCGTAATCGACCAGGCGGGCCCGGTGCGCGGGTGCGCCGGGTTGGCAGGCGCCGTTCCCGGCTGGCTCCCTACACCTGGACGCGCCGTGCCCGTGACCAGCGCCTGACCGTCTGCGTTCCCGAAATATTGGACGTGCGCCGCGGTCGACGCGGCGTGGACGGCGGCTGCCGCTGCTGCACTTTGCGGTGCCGCGAACACGGTCTGCGGCACGTTCCAGCCGTACACGCTGACCACGGGATCCGCGCCACGCAGGTCCGAGGACCGGTAGCTGGCCGTGAGGGTCTCCGACTGACCCGGCCACAACGTGATGTCGTTGTCGGTCCAGGTGATCGGCAGCACCTCGTTGTCGCCGGGGTTAGCCGCCCCGTCCGCGGTCCCGCGCCGCACGTCGGCGCGCAGGAAGAAGGCGACAGCCTTGTTCGACGACGGGTTGGTGATCGTGACGTTGGTGATCAGGTCGTCCCCGTCCGGGCCCGGCTGCTGGACCGTGTCGGCCGAGACCTCGACCGACTCCGACGGCAGTTGCTGCAGCGCGGTCATGTCGGCGTACTGGCTGAGCGGCGCGCCGTTGTTTGCCTGCGGGTTGCCCTCGGTGGTGTCGTTCGGGTTCCCGGTGTCCCAGTCGATGACATCCTGCTGGGTCGACAGCCAGTAGACGTTGCGGTCAACGACGGTGCCGTGCTGGCGCAGGATCAGCTCGACGAAGTAGGCACTGGCCTTGGTCGGTGGCTTGGTGACCGCGGGCACCTTCGGGGTCAGCACTCCGGTGCGCACCTGCTGCGGGGCGAGCGTGATCGGGCTGCTGGTCGTCTGGGTGTTAAGCACCGTGCCGCTCAGGCTGTAGACCCTGGCCTGCACGCTCAGGCCGGGCTGGCTGACCCCGGTGAGGTTATCGATCGTGACCTTGCCGGTGTCGAGCGCGTACAGGACATGCAGGTCCTCGTTCGCCTTCTTGGCGCCGAAGTACGACCCGGCCTCGTCGTAGTCGTTGTTATACAAGTCCCACAGCAGGGTCGGCCAGCCCTTGTTCAGCTGCCAGTAGTCGGTGCCGGTGGACGGCGAGGCGTTGTTCCAGTGGTCGATGAATGCCTCGAACTGGGCGCGGGTGTCCTCGTAGTTCTGGACCTGTGCCTCCTCCACGTACTGGGCCAGGCTGTCCCACTGGCCGTACCTGGCGGCGATCGCCGTGTCCAGGTTGTCCAGCGTCCCGAAGGCGTAGCCGGAGTGGGTACCGTCGGTGGACTCGTAGTTGGTGTGGAACTGGTGGGCGTCCGGCTCCTGCCAGAGCGCCGCCTGGTCAGCAGGCGACAGGAACCGCTCGATCGAGTCCATCGTCGGGACGGTAGCGCCGGCGCTCTGCTCGCTGTCGAAGCCCCACGAGCCGCCGACGTTGGTCAGCGTGCTGTCCTCGTCCAGCGCGTTGTTGCTGGAATGGGTCGTGTCGTACCAGTAGCTCGGTGGCACCCAGTCGTAGGGGCCTTCCTTCTCGCCGGAAGGACCGTAGATCGCGCTCGGGTTGTACTCGGCCGAGGAGATGATCGGATCCTGGAAGCCGGACTGGCTGAACCCGGCGTCGCTGACGACTTCCTGCTCGGCGATCGGGTTATTGTCGCTCCAGCTGAAGTCCAGCACGCTCGGGTGGTCGCGGAGTTGCTCGCCGATCGTGAGTGCGGACTCGTACATGACGTGGTAGTCCTGCGCGGTTACGCTGCGGCCGCTGAAGGGGGGCGCCCACTTATCGCAGCACTGGAAACCGGCGTCGATCAGGATGCCGGCCTGGTCCATCTGGTTGTAGAAGTCCTGCGGCATCTCCTTGCCCTCGGTGCGGATGCCGTTGATGCCGAGGCTCTTCATCAGCGTGATCTGGTTGGCGAGGTCGGAGGCGGAGTAGTGCAGGAAGATGTTCTCCGACCAGCCGCCCGCCCGGAAGTCGAAGGGAACCCCGTTGACCTCGAAGACTCGCGCGCCCTCGGGCAGCAGGGTGGATGGCTTGGTCAGGTAGGTCTCCACGGTGCGGATGCCGAAGTCCTGCTCGGGTGCAGCGTCGGACAGGCCGTCCTGGCTGAAGACCGCGGCCTTCAGCTCGTAGAGCGGCTGCCCGCCCATCTGGTAAGGCCACCAGACCTGCGGGTGGCTGATCGTCAGCTGGCCGTAGCTGGCCGGGGTGAAGGTGATGGTTTCGCTCTGGTCCGGGCCGAGGGATACCGGCTGCGACACCCTGATCGGTGCGCCCCCGCCTGGCGGCCTGATCGCCGCGACGACCACGCCGGCCTGCTGCGCTGGCGTGTTGTTGGTCACGTCCGCGTACACGGTGAGGGCGGCGCTGCTGAGGTCGGCGGTGTCCTGCTGGGTCACGTACGTGTTGGAGATGCCGAGAGCGTCGGAGACGTGCAACTGGACGGGGAACTGGATGCCGGTGTTGTTGTCCGGCGGGATCTGGTTCCAGTCCACGTCGTCAAGCGTGAACATCGTGCTGGGGTTGTTCGGGTAGAGCTCGAGGGCCAGCGTGTTGACGCCCGGCCTGAGCAGGTTGCTGACGTCGAAGGTGTAGCTGGTGTAGTCGCCCTCCACGGTGGCCTGGGTGGCGATCTCGGTGCCGTTCACCCAGACGTCGGCCTGGCCCATGACCCCGTTGATGACGAGCTGCTCGTCCTGGCCGGGCCGTGGCTGGCCCAGGAAATCGGTCCGGAACCACCACGGGACGTCGAACAGCGGGTTCGTGTCCGCCGCCGGGTTCGTCATCGGGGCGCCGAAGCAATTCTGCAGGTTGTCGGAGTAGAAGATGCTCGCGTGGCTGTAGGGGCTCTGGTTGACCGGCTCGAGGGAACTATCGTCCGGGCAGACTCCGTGCTGCAGGAGCGCCTCGACCTCGGTGCCGACCGCGCCCGCGCTGTCCGGCCGGACCCTCAGCCAGCCGCTCGTGTCGAAGCCTGGCTCAGAGATCTCGTTACCTGACTGGGTCGCACCGGTTCCGGTCGTCCAGTCGGTAGTAGCAGCCGTGCTCTGGACCTGCCAGCCGCCCAGGCCGACCGTGCTGAGCCCTGACTGACCCGCGCCCGGCATCCCAGGGGTGCCCGGCGCGCTCGCGTTGCGGGCCGCGCCCGCCTGGCCGGCCTGGGTGGAAGCTGCCGGGCTGGCGGGAGATGCGGAAGCGGCCCCTGGGATGCAGAGCCAGGCAAGGCTGGCGAGGCAGAGCGTGATTGCGGCGGGTCGCAGCTTCGCGGGCATGCAGCCTCCTGGGCGGGAAGGCCAGGCTGTCGGTCAGCGGGTGCTGCCTGCTCGCGCGGCGGGTGCTCCCTGTGCGCGGCGGGTTCGGCCCGGTTGTGCGGCGGGTTCGCCCGGCCGCGCGGACAGCGCCTAGGTCGCCGAGCAGCCTGGTCACACGGGGCAGCGCGCAGGTCACGGAGCGGTCTGGTCGGACCGCGGGTATGGCCCGGTTGCGCGTCCAGAGCGACTCGGTCGCCCGGCGGGAGCGACCCAGTCACGGTGCCACGGCGCTCGGTCCCGCGCCGCGCCAGCGGCGTGGTCCCGTGCAGCCCATCCCGACTTTCTTCCAGCCTGAAAATTTGTCGATAACGGCTGAACTCTAGTGATTAGCATCACTAAGAACAAGAGCTTGCCTGCATGCGAATGTTGAGGTATTCGCCGCCACTGGCAGCCCGGCGGGAATGCGCCGGCGCCTGGCGAAGCACCTTAGGTCAGCGGGCGCCTTGCCAACTGCGGCGGTGCCTCCTGCTCGGACACAATCGCCAGCGCGCGGGCGATTGCGCCGATGACGGTCGCGTTCGGGCCGAGTCGAGAGATCACGATCTCGGGTGCCCGGAACACATGCTCGTCTACGGCTGCGCGCAGCTCGGGAAGCCACGGCTCAAGTGCGCGGCCGATGCTGCCGTCGAGGATCACTCGCTCCGGGTCGACCAGCGAGGTCGTGCCGATGATTGCTGCGGCGACGTGCAGAACAAGGTCACGCACCACCTGCTGGCCAACTCCGTCGCCTGAGGCAGCCGCAGAAAAAATGTCAGAGACGGTGAAATCCCCTGTCAGCGACGTCTCCAGGCCGGTGGCAACCAGGTCGGCGGCCTGACGGCGCAGGGCCGGGCCGGAGGCGACTTCCTCGAAGCCGACGTTTGACCAGGCGGATCCGCGGCCACTGCGCACGGGGAGATACGCCAGTTCGCCGGCCGCGTTATGGTTGCCGCTGATCAGGTGTCCGTCAACGACGATGCCGCCGCCGATTCCGGTCCCCAGGGTCATGGCCACGAACGAGTGGGTACCGCGCCCTGCGCCGCGCCAGGCCTGGCCGAGAGCCATGAGGTTGGCGTCGTTGTCCACCTCGAACGGCTCGGCGAGATTCTCGGCCAGGATGCCCATCAGGTCGAAGTCCTGCCAGTGCACGTTCGGGCCCGCCGTGGCGAGCCCGGTGTCGGGATCGATGAGTGCCGGTATTCCGACGACCACCGCCCTAACCGGCAACTCCCGGCCTTCCTGGCTGGTCCGCAGGGCCGCTATGCAGTCCAGCAGGGCCCTGGCCGCGTCCTTTCCCTCCCCGGTGGGCCTGAAGTCTTCCGCCGCGACCGTTCCGGCCAAGTCGGCAAGGGCGCCGTGGCACCTTGTGCCCCCCAGGTCGACCGCGATCACCCCGCCAGCCGCACCGACGAAACGCAAGACTGCCGGAGTCCGCCCCCTAGAGCTCTTCTGTCCCGGCTGCTCGGCAACTAGCCCAGCGACCAGGAGCCGCTGCACGATGCGGCTCACCGACGCATCCGACAGGCTTAGCTCGTCCGCAAGCTGGCGGCGGGTCATCCGGCCGTGGGACTTGATTGCGTCGAGCACCAGAAACGAGTTCAGCTCAGCGATGTTACGAACGTCCATACGCGTGGTGTGTCACCCAGTGGACCGGGTCAACGTCTGATCTTCCGTTTCCGGCATCGCTGCCCTCCCTCGCTCACGGCTAGCAGCCGGTGCTTCCCGTCGGCCGCCATCGGTGCTCCGGGCGTCAGCGGATGCGACAGTCTCTCGTAAGCCAGCGCGCAGCGCCAAAGGCTACGCCGGGCAGCGCTCTGGCGTTGTGGCTGGTCTGGCATGGGTGAGCCGCAGCCAGCCGATCAGACCTTCGACCGGTAGAAGTTCAGGAAAGACCTCGACGGTGTTGGTCCGCGCTGGTCCTGATACCGCGACCCATATATCTGGGATCCGTATGGATACTCGGCCGGTGAGCTGCAGCGGAACAGGCATAGCTGGCCTATCTTCATGCCCGGCCACAACTTGATCGGCAGCGTGGCCACATTCGACAGCTCCAGAGTGACGTGGCCGCGGAATCCGGGGTCGATCCATCCGGCCGTCGAGTGGGTCAGCAGGCCAAGGCGGCCAAGGGAACTCTTACCCTCCAGCCGGCCAGCGATGTCATCCGGCAGCGAGATGATCTCGTAAGTGGAACCAAGCACGAACTCCCCAGGGTGCAGGACGAATGGGTCGTCACCCTCGGTTTCGACCAGGCGGGTCAGGTCCGCCTGCTCGACGGCCGGATCGATGTGCGGGTAGCGATGGTTCTCGAATACCCGGAAATACCGGTCAAGCCGCACGTCCACGCTCGCAGGCTGGACCAACTCGGATAGGAAAGGGTCCACCCCGACCCGGCCCGACTCCACCTCGGCTTTGATGTCACGATCGGAGAGCAACACGCCTGGCAACCTACAGGGTTCCGGTACCATTGCGGGCAGTCCCTGGGCAGGTGTGCCGGAGCCACGGTGTCGCGGCCCCGTTCCTGGGCTCGCGGGTGTAGTTCAATGGCAGAACGTCAGCTTCCCAAGCTGATAGTGCGAGTTCGATTCTCGTCACCCGCTCTCATGTGAAGGCTCAGGTCAACCGTGCATTCCCGCCAAGCGCAGACCTCTCACCTGGGTGCCGAGCCTGTTCCACGATCGGCGTCCGGCTCTGATCGTCCTGCGGCAGCCGCCGCGACCGTCCCGCTTTCCGCCTGCGCTGGATCCACATCGGCCGTGTCCCGCATCCGCGGCAGCGGGGACGCGAGCAGCCAGATCGGGGCCAGGGTTACCCCAGCTGCGCAGACCCACAGCGCAGTACGGGTGTGTAGCCAGGTTGCCAGCGCACCGCCGAGCAAGCCGCCGATTGGGATGATGCCCCAGATGATGAAGCGCACGGTGGCGTTCATCCGGCCGAGCAGGCGCTGCGGGCACAGCAGCTGACGGAAAGAGGTCTGGTGGACGTTGTAGACGACCGCTCCGAAGCTGAACATG
>JASIBJ010000429.1 GCA_030045215.1 Streptosporangiaceae bacterium
GGCACTCCGGAAACGATAGCCGAGGACCTGCGGACCCTACTCACGCCGACAGACGCGGCGGTCGTAACCGGCGAGTTGGCCGAGTACCTGGACTACACCGGGAAGGAGGGGCTGACACACGGCTACGAGGGCTGGTTCGAGGACAGCAACGCCTTCAACTGTCCGTGGGGATTTGAGTTCTCGGCGATCAGGGTGCCAGTGCTGGTCGTACACGGCCACGAGGACCAGTTCGTGCCCCAGAGTCATGGCGCCTGGCTCGCCGCCCACGTTCCCGGCGCGCACGCCTGGCTGTCCGACACCGACGGTCACCTGACCCTGTTTGAGAACCGCATCGGCGAGGTCCACGAGTGGCTGCTCGGTCAGGTGCGGGCAGCGTGACTGCCATTGTCAGTCCGCGGAGCAGTGCGCGCGCCGGGCCGCGCTCATCGCCCGGCATGTCCGGCCTAGCCGCGGCCGGGCCCGCGAGCGGCCCGGCCTGACGGCCCAGAGCGCTTCTCGCGCAGGCGCATGGACACGTGGACCGGCGTGCCCGCGAACCCGAATTCCTCCCGCAGTTTGCGCTCGATGAACCGCCGGTAGCCGGCCTGCAGGAAGCCCGAGGTAAACAGCACGAAGTGCGGCGGCCTGGTGCCCGCCTGCGTGGCGAACATGATCTTGGGCTGTTTGCCGCCGCGCAGCGGCGGCGGGGTCGCGGCGATCAGCGCGGTCAGCCATGTATTCAGGCGGCCGGTCGGGACCCTGGTCTCCCAGCTGTCCAGGGCGAGTTCCAGGGCGGGAACGAGGCGGTCCACGTGCCACCCGGTCTTCGCGGAGATGTTGACCCGTGGAGCCCACCGTGCGTTGTGCAGTTGCCGGTCGATCTCCTTGTCGAGGAATTCGCGCCGGTCAGCATCCACCAGATCCCACTTGTTATAGGCGATGATCAGGGCCCGGCCGGCGTCGATGACCATCGAGATGATGCGCAGATCCTGCTCGGCTAGCGGCTCGCTCGCATCGACCAGCACGACGGCCACCTCGGCCCGCTCCAGCGCCCGCTCGGTTCGCAGCGCGGCAAAGTAGTCGGCGCCCTGCGTGTTGTGCACCCGTCGCCTGATCCCCGCGGTATCCACGAACCGCCACGTCTTGCCGCCAAGCTCGATGAGCTCGTCAACCGGATCACGCGTAGTCCCGGCCGCCGAATCCACCAGCACGCGTTCGGCGCCGGCCAGCTTGTTCAGCAGGCTGGACTTGCCGACGTTCGGGCGCCCGATGAGCGCCACCCGGCGCGGACCCCCGGTCGGTTCATCGCGCTCCCTGGGCGCTTGCGGCAGCGTGTTCAGGATCGCGTCGAGCAAGTCGCCGCTGCCGCGGCCGTGCAGGGCGCTGACCGGCACCGGCTCGCCGAGGCCGAGCGACCACAGCGAGTGGATCTCCGGCTCCCCCGGCGCGTCGTCGACCTTGTTCGCGGCGAGTACAACCGGCTTACGAGACCGGCGCAGGACCGCGGCAACCGCGGCGTCGGCGTCGGTAACGCCGACCACCGCGTCCACCACGAACAGCACAGCGTCGGCCGCGTCCACGGCAATCCTCGCCTGAGCGGCCACTCTGGCCGCCAGCGCCTCGGTGCCTTCGACCGAAGGCTCCCAGCCGCCGGTGTCGACAAGCGTGAACGCCCGGCCGCGCCACGTCGCGTCGTAGGTAACCCGGTCCCTGGTGACGCCGGGTGTGTCCTCGACGACGGCCTGTCTGCTGCCGAGGATCCTGTTCACGAGCGTCGACTTGCCGACGTTCGGCCGGCCGACGACCGCCAGCACGGGCGGTACCGTATCCGGCCCGCCGACAGGCTCCGGGTCAGCCATGAGAAACCGCCGCCCAGCCCCTGGCCATCCTGACAATCTCGCCGACGACGGCGTCGAGGCCAAGCGCGGTCGTGTCGATCTCGACCGCGTCTGGTGCCATCGCTAGCTGCGCCGCATCGCGCCGGTCTCGGTCGGCCTGCTCGCGCCTGATCGTGGCGACCGTGGCCGCCGGGTCGGCCGCGAGATCGGCGCTCCGGCGCCGGGCCCTGGCATCTTCCGACGCGGTCAGGTAGACCTTCACCGGCGCGTCGGGAGCGACGACGGTGCCGATGTCGCGGCCCTCCGCGACGATCCCGGCGCGCGCCGCGACCGCCTCGGCGATGATCTCGCGCTGCTGGGCGATCAGGATCTTGCGCACCTCGGGGATCGCCGCGACAGCGCTCACCGCGTTCGACACCTCGCGGGTACGAATGGGGCCTGCCACATCGATTCCGTTCACCCGGATCTGCGGCACGGCCGGATCGGGAACGACGGTGATGTCGGGCTCATCGAGGCGGGCCACGATGGCGGCCCGGTCGTTCAGGTCTACCTTCTGCCCCAGCAGCCACCAGGTCAGCGCCCGGTACATCGCGCCGGTATCGAGGTAGCGCAACCCCAGCACGGCGGCGGTCCGCCGGGCCGCCGTGGACTTGCCAGATCCGGACGGCCCGTCAACGGCGATCACCAGGCCAGGCTTCAGGCCACGGGACAGATCGCCCAGACCAGATGATTCCGAGCGGACTCCTGATTCGGTCACTAGCAGATGCTACCGGCGGACCGGCCAGCCTCCGGCAGCGAGCACCGAACGCAATTGTGCGGCCGCTTCCGGCCGTACCGATAGTTCCGCCACTCCCACGGGGAGCCCGGAGGAGTGCTCGATACCGACATCCTCGATGTTGATGCCGGCATCGCCTGCGGCCTGGAACAGCCGGGCCAGCTCCCCCGGCCGGTCAGGGATGATGACCTGCACGATGGCGAAGTCACGAGCGGGCCCGCCGCGCTTGCCCGGTATCCGGGACACCCCGGCCGTCCCGCGCTCCAGCAGCTCGGCCACGTCCTTGCCCGCCAGCTCGTCGCCGTCGGCCACCCGGTCCAGGGCGGCCGCAGCGTGCTGCAGGTCGGCAGCGACCTGCCGTAGCACGCTCCCGGCTGGGCCGGCGTTCGCCGTGAGGATTTGCAGCCACATGCCGGGGTCGCCGCCGGCGATCCTGGTCACGTCCCGCAGCCCCTGCCCGGCCAGGCCCAGCGCGCCGGGCGCGGCCAGCTCCAGCCGTGCCGCCATCGCGGCGGCCACTACATGGGGGGCGTGCGACACCAGCGCGACCCACTGGTCATGCTCGGTCGCGGACATCTGCACCGGCTGGGCCTGGCACGCGACGGACAACCCAGTTACCAAGGAAATGGCATCGGCGTCGTTCTCGGCCAGCGGACATATCACCCACGGTC
>JASIBJ010000430.1 GCA_030045215.1 Streptosporangiaceae bacterium
CGTATCACTACTTGGCGATGGTCGCCCTCTCCTTTCCTTCAGTGTCAGCGTCCTTAAGCCAAAAACCGTCGATGTCAATGTGACAGGGGTCCATGTCCTCACGCTCGCATGCTTCACCCCCGGTATCACTTCGGCGGCCAGTTCGGCGAACATAGAGGTCGCGTGGGGAAACGCACGTGTGACTGAAGCACACTGACCGCTCGCTACGGGAGGCTATCCAGCCGGACCGTCTCGAGCTGATTCGAGGCGAAGTTCGCGACTAGCAGCAGCTGACCGCCTGGACCTGAGGCGATGTCACGCGGGAACGCGCCTGACGGCAGGTAGCCGAGTAGGGCTGGTCGGCCGGCCAGCACGTCTGCGACATCGACCACGGCGAGATTGGGATGCTCGCCAGGGATGTCGAACCGATCCGAGTCCGCAATGACAAGCAGCTGGCCGTCCCTGGCCACGCCGATCCCGACGGGCAGTTCGCCTACCCTGATGCTCGCCAGCAGCGGATGCCGGGAGCCGTCCGCAAGGGCACTCGCCGAGAAGGCCAGCAGCGCATCGCTGGCGCGGGCCGTGACCCAGACCACCCGTCCGTCGTCCGAGGTGATCACGCGCACCGGATTGCACCCTGCCGGGACTCGGGTGATGACCGAGTGCGCGGGGTCTGTCTCAGCCCGCGCGACGCTGATAACGCTCAGCGAGCCGACGTTGCCGGTCGTCCCGGTGGCCTCGCTGGTCGAGTACAGCCATTTGCCATCCGGCGAGACGGCCAGCCCGACCGGCGCGAACTGGGTCGGTATCGCCCCGACGTAGCTGGCCGTGCCGTAATGACCTGCCAGCGCCCGGCTGAGGTTGAAGACAGCGACCTTATCGGCCCCTTCCTCGCTGACGAAGGCGTACCGGCCGTCCGGCGTCACGGTTACCTCGATGACGCCCGCGATCCGCCCGCCCGGCACGGTGACCTGACCGAGGACGGGGTCCTTGCCGCCGTGCTCGGCAGCGGCCGTGCTGATGACGGTGATGCCGTCCACGAGGTGGTTGACCGCCAGCAGGTACCGGCCATCCGGGGTCAGCACGGCACCGGCAAGGGCGAACATGATGCCGTGGCCGGTGTTGGCGCCGATCTCGCGGATTAGCCGGGCCGGGCCGGCAGCGCCGATCCTGACGACGCCGACGGTATCGTCCAGGGCCACGAATCCCCAGTGATCGTCAGGCATCACCGCGACGCCGAACGGCATGCTCGGCAACCTCAAGGTCGCCCGGCGGCGGGCGGGGACTCGGACCGAGACGAGCGGCATCCTGGTCAGCGTCACCAGCGACCTGGGCAGCTCGGGAGCTCGCTGCGTCGCGGTCGTGCAGCCCGGCAGGGTTGCGGAAACCGTGCCGTAGCCCTGCATGGTGACCGGTGGCGGGGGCTTCACCGCCGGGGCGCGGGCCGCGGTCCGGGAGGGAGCGCCTGAGCAGGCGGCCAGCACGACGATGGCCGCCAGGGTTCCACTGGCTAGCCCGCCCGGCACAGCGCCGCGGACTAAGCCGAAGCGGTTGACGCGACGGCGCATTCCCTGACCCCCGTAACGCGTACCTGCCAGCGCAGCCAACGGGCGGGCTCGGCTGCTCAGATGACCACCGCCCGAACCATGCCCGTTTCATCATGAAGCGGGCTAATTGAGGATATAACAATTGCGGCGGAAGTGCCTTCTTGGGAAATCCGGCTACGGGCCTCGACCACCCGCTCGAAATCGCCAACAGGGCCGGCAGCGTCGGCCGGCGACCGGGGCGATGCGGCTGACGACATCGACGTGACCGCGCATGTCCTGGGGACAGCATGCAGCAGCACGTGGCGGGCGCCTCCACTTTTACGTTACTACGCACCGGGGGGCTTGCGGCAAGACCACAGTCATGCCGCAGAATGGCTGGCCGGTCGAAACCTCCCGGACTTGGGGGCGCGAGGTGCGTGTGTTGTCGAGGACGAATGGGTCGGTCAGCCCAGCCGTCGGGGAACGGGCCCGGCGCGTGACGACGGGGGTGCGGCGATGACCCGCCATGCCGTGGTAATCGCCGGCGGAGGTCCGACCGGGATGGTTCTGGCGGCCGAGTTGGCGTTGGCGAAGGTCGACGTGGCGATCGTCGAACGGCGCGCCAGCCAGCAGATCGAGAGCTCGCGCTCCGGCGGCCTCCAGTCGCGCACCATCGAGGTGCTCGACCAGCGCGGCGTCGCCAATCGGTTCCTGGCCGAGGGGAAGGCGATGCAGGTCCAGGCGTACGCCGGGATCCCCCTGGACATCAGCGACTTCCCCACCCGGCACAACTACGGGCTCGCCTTGTGGCAGAGCCATTTCGAGCGCATCCTGGCCGCCTGGGTCGACGAGCTGGGCGTGCCGATCACTCGCGAACGTGAGGTGACGGGCTTCGCCCAGGACGACACCGGTGTCGACGTCGAGCTCTCCGACGGCACTTCAATGCGAGCGGCATATCTCGTCGGGTGCGATGGAGGACGCAGCCTGATCCGCAAAGCAGCCGGCATCGAGTTCCCCGGGTGGGATCCGACAACCAGCTGGCTGATCGCCGAAGTCGAAGTGACCGAGGATACGCCGCGGGGCATCCGCCGCCAGGGCGCGGGCGTCCACGCCCTCCACCGGATGGAGGACGGCCGGACGGTGCGGGTCGTACTGACGGAGGAGCATGTCGAACACGCCGGCGAGCCCACCCTGGAGGATCTCAGCGAGGCGCTCATCGGGGTCTACGGGACGGACTTCGGGGTGCATAGCCCGTCCTGGATCTCTCGTTTCACCGACATGACCCGGCAGGCGGCGTCCTACCGCCAGGGACGGGTGCTACTCGCGGGCGATGCCGCCCACGTGCATCCCCCGCAAGGCGGACAGGGCCTCAACACCTGTGTGCAGGATGCCGTCAATCTCGGGTGGAAGCTCGCCCAGGTGGTCAACGGGACATCACCAGAAAGTCTGCTCGACACCTACCACGCCGAGCGGCACCCGGTGGCTGCCCGCGTACTCCAGAACACCATGGCGCAGATCGCGCTCAGCCGGACCGACGATCGCACCGGGGCGTTGCGCGACACCATGACCCATCTGCTGGGCATGGACGAGCCGCGCAAGCGGATCGCCGGGATGATCTGCGGCCTGGACATCCACTACGACCTCGGGAATGGACACCCGCTGCTCGGGCGCAGAATGCCCGACCTCGACCTCGTCACTGCAGACGGCCCGCTTCGCGTATTCAGATTGCTGCACGACGCCCGGCCTGTGCTGCTGAACCTCGGCGAGCCCGGAGGCTTCGACATCACGCCGTGGGCGGACCGGGTGCAGCTGATCGACGCCAAATATGCCGGCCCGTGGGAGCTTCCAGTACTGGGCCCGGTCGCCGCTCCCGCGGCCGTGTTGATCCGGCCCGACGGACATGTCGCCTGGGTCGAAGGCCAAACCGACCTCGGACTCCATGACGCCCTCACCACCTGGTTCGGGCCGCCCGCCCCACGGTCTCGCAGCTAGGAAACTACGCGCGCCTGACCGTCATCGCGTTCGAGGCAGACGAACTTGAGCTGACAGGCGCGGCGCTGGACAAAGTCTGAGCAAGGATTGCCTATGAGCAACTCCCGGCAGATCCGCGCGTCTGTCGTGGTCGTGGGCGGCGGACCAGTCGGGCTCGGTCTGGCGACCGCGCTCGGCCAGGCGGGGATACGGACCGTGCTGGTGGAACGCGGTCGGGAGCCGTCGACGATCCCGAAGGGACAGAACCTGACGGCGCGGAGCCTGGAGCACTTCTACTTCTGGGACTGCGCCGATCAGCTACGCGCCGCACGGCTGCTGCCACCGGGTTTCCCGATTGGGGGCATTACCGCGTACGAGAACCTGGCGGGCGAGTACTGGTACGCCCCGCCCGGCCGCGAGACGGTGGGCGACTTCTACTTCGAGCGGGCTGAGCGGCTCCCGCAGTACCTGACCGAGTCTGTGCTGCGCAACCGGGTCGCCGCCCTGGACTCCGTGATCGGGATGTTCGGCTGGTCAGCCGTTCGCGTCTCCCTGGAAGATGGCGGTGCGGGCGTCACCGCACTGAACGACCTGGGCGAGACGCGCGAGATCCGGGCTGCTTTCGTGGTCGGGTGCGACGGTGTGCATTCGCTGGTCCGGGACCAAGCCGGAATCACCTGCAGCGGGAATGACCTGGGCCAGCGGATGGTCCTGGCCGTCTGCCGATCGGCCGAGCTGAACCGGGGCCTGGAGCGCTTTCCTCAGAGGACGACATACCGCGTGCTGCACCCGGAACTGCGGGGGTACTGGCGGTTCTTCGGACGGGTGGACGCGACGCAGACCTGGTTCTTTCACGCCCCGGTGCCCGCAGATGCGACCACCGGAACCCTGGACGCGCATGCCCTCGTCGAGCAGGCGGCCGGTTTCCCGGTGACCTGCGAGTTCGACTACGTGGGCTTGTGGAACATGCGGATCGACATCGCTGACACCTACCGGCGTGGCCGTGCGTTGATCGCCGGTGACGCAGCGCACAGCCATCCGCCCTACGGTGCCCACGGTCTGAACACCGGGCTCGAGGATGCCGTCAACCTGGGGTGGAAGCTCGCCGCCGTGCTGCGAGGATGGGGCCCATCCGCGCTGCTGGACACCTATACCGCCGAGCGGCGCCCGATCAGCGTCGAGACCACCCAGGCGATCATCGACGGGATCGCGGGCGACCGGGCGTTTCTTGAGCGCTATAACCCTCTCCGTGATCGCAGCGAGTTCGAGCGGGCCTGGGGCGGCCGCACCGTAGGAGAGGTCGCGCCCGCCTCGTACGAGCCTCACTACGAGGGGTCGCCGATCGTATGGGGACCGGCAGGCTCGGCTTGTAGCGTTCGTGGTCACCATGTATTCGAGGCACGAGCCGGGCATCACCTGTCCCCCGCAGTGCTGTCCTCAGGGCGCAATGTCTTCGAAGAACTCGGGCGCGGCTACACGCTGATTGCGCTGACGCAAGACCTGGCAGCCGTTGCGGCGTTCCAGGCCGCCGCTCGGGCCATGCCGATGCCGCTGCACCTGGTCGTCGACACCCTGGAGGGCGGGCGAACCGCCTACGGGTGGCAGTACATCCTTGTCCGGCCTGACCAGCACGTCGCGTGGGCAGGCAACGAGCCGCCAGCCGATCCGACGGCACTGCTGCGCAGAGTTGCCGGCAGGGCTGAGGAATGACGACCGGCCCATACTTCAATCCATGACCGAGATTGCATCGCTTGTGTTGTTTGCCGCGGACACCGGGGTGACCGGCGAGTTTTACCGCGCGATCGGACTTGATCTAGAAGAAGAGCTGCACGAGGAAGGCAGCGCAGTACATCTGGCCGTCGAACTTGGCCCTGTGCACTTCGCAATCTACGAGGCTGCGACACCGGGCCACGCGCCGGAAAGGCGCTCCGTCGGTGACATGTTCCCAGGGTTCTACGTCGGCTCCCTTGACGACGTGACGACCGCGCTGCGGCGGCTCGGCGCGCCGATCATCAGAGAGCACGAGGACATGCCGTGGGGCTGCCGCATCGTCGTCCGGGACCCAGACGGCCGGGCCGTCGAGGTGAACCAGAAGGAACACTGCCCCAGCACATAGCCGAAGCAGTGTTCCGCCGGTCAAGCGGCTCAGCCGCCGGTGACAAGCGCGCCGAGTGCGTCGGCGACTGAGGCGGGCGAGCAGCCGCTTACCTTCACGCTGACCTGCGCCCCGGCCGGAAGCTGCGAGACCGCTGTCACCCCTTCTGCCGACAGCGTCCCGCCCGGTCCCGCGTAGCCAACAGCAAACGTGCGGTCGCCGATCTGCAACTGGCCGAGGCTGGCGTGCTTCACAGCGACGACCGTCCCGGCCGAGGTTGTCACCGGAACCCTGGTTCCGGCCGACGTGACCACGGTGAAGCCAGTGGCGCTCGCATCCGATACAGCCCCCTGGACAGTGACGATGCCCGGTACGGCCTGCCGCTTGTGCCTGGCCGACCCGATGATCACGACATCGGCCGCGATCGCGCCATCGGAGCTAGTGCCCGTAACGCTTACTCGTGCGCCGTCGGTGATGTCGCTCAGCAGGGGTCCGGCCACGCCCAGAAGCGTGGAGCCAGTCGTCGTCACAGTTACGGGCTGGCCACTGACCGTCTTGATGACCAGGCTGCTCCCGTTCACCTGCTCGAGTGTCCCGTCGGCCTGCTCGAGGCCCGCGCACCCGTTGACCGCAGTGAGGGCCGTTGTCCCGGTGCCGGGCGGCGCATGTCCGGCGACCGCTGTGCTAATCCCGTAGGCCGCACCGCCGATGAGGAGGATCGCGGCCGCCGCGCTGCCGGCCAGCACGACGCGCCGCTTGTGCACCGTCAGTACCGGCGGCGCGGCGAGACCTGGCCGGGCCGGCGGAGCTGCCTCCGGCGCGGCGGCCGCCAGGCCGCGGACTCCGTCGGCCACAAGGTGCCAGCGTTTCGATTCGGTCCGGCAGTGGTCGCACGCGGCCAGGTGTTCCATGGCCCGGCCGCCGATCGCCTGGCCGGTCGCCCCGGCGATGAGGTCCTCGAGGTCCAGATGAGAGGAGTGGGTGTCAATGGGGTCTGCGTTCATCGGTCCTGGTCCTTCTCGTCGATAATCCGGCTGAGTGCGGTACGCGCCGCGGTGAGGCGGCTCTTCACTGTCCCGACCGGGATCTGCAGCACGCCGGCGACCTCAGGGAGGCTGAGCCCAGAGCCGAAGGCGAGGCTCAGAACCTCACGGTGGACTGATGCGAGTTCCCGTATCGCACCCATCACTTCGGTCAGTTCCGCGCGATCCAGGGCCATGACCTCCGGCCCCGGGCCAGAACTCGGCTGATCGGCCAGGGAAGCGTCATCCACCACCGGCAGGCGCCGACGGCGCAGCCTGTCCCTGGTCTGCCGCCGGGCGATGGCGATGACCCAGGAGCGCGCCGAGGACTCGCCCCGGAACGAGCCGGCGCCGCGCCAGACCGCCAGCATCGTGTCCTGCAAGATTTCCTCGGCGAACGCGTGCTCGCCGACCATGAGCAGGATCTGCCCGAGCACGACCCGGCCGTGCTCGCGGTAGAACGCCGCCATGGCGTCCTCGTCGCCGCAGCCGATCCTGGCCAGCAACTGAGCGTCGCCGTCCCGACGGCAAGCACTGGCAGTGAGGATGGGTGCGCCGGCGCCCCGGTGCGGATCGTTCACCTGTGACCTCCGCGATTCACTCGCAGATTGAGTAGCGGCTAGCGGCGGCCCGGTTCGGTTCAGATCCGGCGTTTCTTGCCCGCCGGGCCCTCCCGGCTACGGCCCCGCCGGGCCGAAGGCCCGCCCTGCAGCAGCGCCCCTAAGGCAGGGCCCGCTCGGGCAAGGCGTGCTCAGGCGGGGCGAGCTCCAGCGACAGCCACCGCGCGAGGTCGGCGATCTCGGCCTGGATCGCGGCGGTCATCGTCGCGGTGAACGGGACGTCCTGATGGATCGCCTCGACTCGCAGGAGCCCGGCGTCACGGTCGGCCTTCGCATCGAGCTTGCCCACCAGCCGGTCGCCGTACAGGATCGGCAGTGCGTAATACCCCCACCGCCGCTTGGCCGCGGGTTTGTACATCTCCAGCTGATAGTCGAATTCGAAGATGTCGGCCGCGCGCTTGCGGTCATGAACGAGCCGGTCAAACGGCGACAGCAACGCTGCGCGCCCGGAGAACGGCTGGCCAAGCTGTGCGGGATCGACTCGCCACCGGCCCCTGACGCCATCGACAACGGCGGGCTCGCCCACCTCGCCAACGTCGAGCGCCTCAACCGGGCACTCGGGCCCGAGAGCCCTGGCGATACCCAGGCCGCCCAGCCGTCGCTCGTTGCGGCGGCGAAGAGCCTCGTCAGCCCGGACCACCGGGTCATCGGGGTAGACGCGGGTCGCCAGATCCCACAGCCGGTCGGATCCGCTTCGGCCAACGACGGCAACCTCGCCGCGTACGGTCATGAAGTCCAGCAACCTGGCGACGTTGCGGTTGTTGGTCCAGCCGGTTGACTGCCACGGCTTGATGCAGCTGTCGGGCAGCTCTCGGGTCGGCAACGGTCCGGACGACTCCAGGCGGCGCAGGATGTCTCGCCGGCACGCGTCGTTGGTCCGGACCCAGTCGCGGCTGGAGACCCGCCAGCCGTGCAGCTCGCCGGGCTCGGCCTGATCCCACCGGGCCATGTCGGCCCGATAAAGCGCGATGTCCTCGGCCGGCCGGATGAATGCCAGGAGCTCTATTAGCCTCCGGTTGCCCAGGGCCGCAGTGAGCTCGGCAGGCGAGTATGACGAACCGAGGCGACTCCAGGCCACGAGGTCGGCGCTCGGCGCGACCGCGGCGACCGGGTCGATCTGCAGCAGGGTCAGGCCGCGTACCGCATCGAGCAGGCTGGCTGGGCGTGAGCTGTCCAGGAGTTGCGCGCGCACGGCAATTCGGCGGGCGTCGGTACGGGAGAGTTCATGGACGGTCACGGCATGAGGCTAGGCGATCGCGCCGACAGTGTGCATTTCGGCGCGATCGACCCTCAGCCGGGTGAGATACGGCCCGACCGCTCCCAAGAACGGCGATTGCTCTACTGCCACTGCATCGACAGTTCGGCCAGCAGGTCCTTCAGGGCGCGGCAGGCGAGCCTGAATCCGTCAGGCCCGCTGAAGCCGCCCAAGCGCCCCGCACTGGCCAGATGCGGCTCCAGTGACAAGTAGCCCTCGAAACCAGAGTCCCGCAGATCGGCCAGCGTTTCCCGAACCTGACCGTCTCCCTGGCCGGCCGGCACCACCTCGCCGGTAGCTGCCAGCGCGTCCTTCACCTGGACGTAAACGAGGTACGGCCGGAGCAGGTCATAAGCGTCAGGATGCGGCCGGGCGCCGCACTGGACGAAGTTCGCCGCGTCGAAGGTCGCGCGCAGAGCGGGCGAACCC
>JASIBJ010000431.1 GCA_030045215.1 Streptosporangiaceae bacterium
TTGCCTGACTCCGCGGGTCGGTCCGCCTCGGCGAGGTGCCGGAGCGCACGTTGCTGATCGACCGGCGCACCGGGACGACGACGCCAGATCTGTGGCCGGAGGGGACGCGGCCGCGCATCCAGGAAACGCGCGATATCGATGACTGGCTCGCGGTTATCGCCGCGGGCGGCGGCATCGGGATCACCCCCGAGGGAACCACGGCCCAGTACCGGCGCGACGGCGTCGTATTCCGCCCGCTGCGCGACGCGCCGCCAGTCGATGTACACGTGATCTGGCGACGGCATGATCCGCATCCCTCGACGCACGCGGCAGTGGCGCTGCTCACGGAGTTGTACCGGCACTCATCCTGACCCACTGAGGGCCCTGGCCAGCGCCTCCTCAGCCTCGGCGGCAAGCCTCGCCACGAGATCGGCAGCGTCGTCAATGTCCGTGATCAGGTCGATGGCCTCGCTGGCCCATACCGGGCCGGGCGGCAGTTCACCGGCCGCGACCGCGTCCTGGTAGGCCTGCCGGGCCGCGGGGTCGGCCGCGAATTCCTTTTCGCGGCCGCGCCACTGGTCGTAGATCCGATTCCGCAGGGTCCGCGCTGCCCACGTGGACGGCCAGGGCGCCCCCCTGGCGATGTCGGAGATCCGGCTGCGCTCGGTATCCTCACCGCGGCCGTCGATGATCGCCTTGGCAACATAGCCCGGCACGAGGGCCTCGCGGCAGACCAGGAACCGGGTCCCGAGCAGCGCGCCTGCCGCCCCGAGGGCCAGCGCGGCGGCCACGCCCCGGCCATCGGCGATCCCGCCGGCCGCCAGCACCGGCACCGGCGCGGCCAGGTCGACAACGACCGGGACGAACGGCAGCGTGGATCGCCGTCCGCCGTGCCCGCCGGCCTCTGTGCCCTGGGCCACGATGACGTCGGCCTCGACCTCCAGCGCCTGCCTGGCCTCATCGAGGTCCGTCACCTGGACGATCAGCATTGCTCCCGCGCGGCGGACGGTCTCGACCAGTGGCCGCGGGTCACCGAATGACAGCATGACGGCGCGCGGTCGGTAGGCCAGCGCGCGCTCCAGCGTGGCGGCGTCGGTCGCCCAGCTCTGAAACCCGACGCCCCAGGCCTTCGAGGTGCTCGACGTGACGATCTGTAGCTCGCGCTCCAGCCAGCCGGGATCCTCCCGGCCGCCGCCGATGATCCCGAGCCCGCCGGCGTTGGAAACGGCTGCCGCCAGCGCGCCCCCGGACATTCCGCCCATCGGTGCCAGCGCTATGGGGTGCGGCAGCGAGAAAAGTTCCGTGAACGCGGTGCGCAACGGCATGCAGCCATTGTCGCCGACGATGCCGGATCGCTATTCGCGGCGGAGCGCCATCATCCGGCCGCCCGGCTCAGGCGCTGCCTTGCCTGCTCGTAAAGGCCGGCTGGCAGTGGCCCCTTCTCGGCGACGGCGACGTTGGCCCGCAAGTGATCGATGCTGGATGTCCCGACGATCGTCGTCGACAGGGCGGGGTGGCTCAGCGTGAATCGCAGCATGAACTCCATGCGGGGCATGCCGTCGAGCGCGTCCTCGATGCCCGAGTCCTGCCACCGGCGATGTCCCTCGCCGTCGGCCAGGCCGATCGGCCCGCGGCTCCAGTCCTTATCGTCGGCGGGCGCGCCGCGGGCCACGCCCCCGCGGATCAGCGTCCCCGCCCCGCCTGCCGCAGCCGCGCTGATCAGCTCCTCGTGCTCGCGCTGGATCGCGGAGTACGGGATCTGGAAGGCGTCGAACACGCCCATCGCGATGTGGTCGGGCAGGTTGGGCAGCAGTCCGGACATTCCGAGGAAGCGAACCTTGCCCTCATCCCGCAGAGACTGCATCGTCTCGACGGTCTGGTCCGCTTCCAGCCGCGCCCGGCTCGGTGACATGTGCACCTGGAGGAGGTCCAGCCGGTCGGTGCCGAGCCGGCGCAGGCTCTGCTCGACGTCGGCCCTGACGTTGGCGGGGCTGTAGTCGTGCGGGTACGGCGGCGTGGCGTCAGCCGGCGGGTCAATCGGGCATCCGCACTTAGAGGCGAGGAAGTACTCGTCCCGGCGATGGCCGATGTACCGACCGATGAGTTCCTCGCTCCGGCCGTAGTCGACCGAAGTGTCGATCAGGCTGATGCCGGCGTCCAGCACGGCGTTGAGCAGCCTGCCCGCGTCCCGGTCGGCGATCACTGGCCCGCGGGGCTGCCCGCGGAGCTCCATCGCCCCGTACCCGAGGATCGTGACATCCGCTCCGGTGCGCCCCAGTTGCCGCGTGCCGATCGCCATGAGGCTCACGTTACCGGCCGCCTCCAGGCAGCGCCGCGAGCCGGATCCGCCACCCCGGACGAAGTGCCAAGTAGCCTGAGATCGTGAAGGCGGCCGGAGCCCTGGTGCTCGCCGCGGACCCCGGGGAAGCGGGGCGCCGCGCGGCCTGCGAGGCCCGCGCATCGCTGGGGGAGCAGCCTCCGGCGTTCGGTGTGCTGTTTGCCTCGCCCGACTTTCTCGGCTCGGCCGAGACCCTGACTGCCGCGGTGGCCAGGGAGACCGGCCCGATTCCGCTGATCGGCTGCGTGGCCGAAGCGGTCGTGGGCGGTTCCCGCGAGGTCGAGACCGGCCCGGCGGTCTCACTGTGGCTCGCGGCCGAGCTAGGCCCGGTCGAGACGTTCGCGATGGAGTTCGTCCGCACACCAAGCGGAGGCGCCATCGCCGGCTACCGGTTCGAGCCGGACCAGCCGGGAGTGCACCTGATGCTCTGCGACCCGTTCACATTCCCGGCCGACGACCTGCTCGCGCACCTCAACGAGCATGTTCCCGGCACGGTGATCATGGGCGGCATGGCGAGTGGGGGCCTGGACCGGCGCCAGAGCCGCCTGTTCCTCGACGGTCGCACCCTGTCCGGGGGCGCTGTCGGCGCGTACCTGCCGGCAGCCGAGATCCACCCGCTGGTATCACAGGGCTGCCGCCCAATCGGCGACCCGTACACGATCACCAGCGCTCAGGGCAACCTCATCCTGGAGCTCGGCGGGCGGCCGCCGCTCACGCGCCTGCGCGAGCTGGCCGGCGCGCTGCCCGCCCGTGACCGGGAACTGCTGGCCGACGGCCTGCACGCGGGCCTGGTCCTCGACGAGTATCAGGCCGAGCGGCATCAGGGCGACTTCCTGATCCGGGCTGTCATTGGCGCGGACGAGGAGTCGGGTGCCATAGCCGTGGGCGACGAGGTCGAGGTCGGCCAGACGCTGCAGTTCCAGGTCAGGGACGCGGACTCGGCGGACGAGGACCTGCGGCGCGCGCTGGAGCGCGAGGTTGCCACGCTCGCGGGACGCCCGGCTGCCGGAGCGCTGCTGTTCACTTGCAACGGCCGCGGCACCCGGCTGTTCTCGGAGCCCGACCATGACGCCGCGCTCCTGTCGACGATGCTCGGGCGGATCCCCGTGGCCGGGTCGTCATGTGCCGGAGAGCTCGGTCCCATCGGCGGACGGAACTACCTGCACGGCTTCACGGCGTCGATCGCGCTCTTCCCGGCAAACTCCCGAGCCCAGTGATTCCGCATCCTGCGCCGGGGTAGCACAAAGTGCATGTCCGGCACTGCTACCCCAGGTGAGGGAGTTAGCGGCCGCAAGCGGCAAGTATCACTATTTGACGGGCAAGCCGGACGTGACCGGCCATGATCGCTGCCGGTGCCATGCGCCGTGGCTACCGGCTGACGGCCGGCGTGCTGCTGCTCATGCTGCTCGGCGGGACACTGCCGGTCCCGCTCTACATTCTCTACGAGAAGCAGATGGGCTTCGGCCCGCTCGGCGTGACTGTGGTGTTCGCGGCCTACGTCGTCGGCACTCTGCTCGCGCTGGTCCTGCTCGGCGATCTCAGCGACCACGTCGGGCGACGGCTCGTGCTTGCGGCGGCTGCAGTGTGCGCGGCCGTGAGCACCGGCATTTTCCTCGCCGCGACCGACATCGGCGCGCTGATCGCGGCGCGGGTCGTGAGCGGCCTGGCCGCCGGGTTTGTCACCGGGACCGCGACCGCCGCGCTGGCCGAACTGCAGCCCACTGGCGACCACCGAGCCGCGGCTGTGGTCGCGACCGGCAGCAACCTGACCGGCCTGGGCCTTGGACCGCTGGTGGCGGGCCTGTTCGCGCAGTACGTCGGCGCGCCGACGCGGAGCGTGTTCTGGGCTTACCTCGGCGCGTGCGGCGTGACGCTGGCAGCGGTCACTCTCATTCCCGAGACCGTCCGCCATCCCGACCATGCGATCAGCCTGCGGCCGCGGCTGGCTGCGCCGGCCAGGATCAGGATGGTCATGGTGGGGGCGTGCCTCGGCGTGTTCGCTGCGTTCACCGTACTCGGGCTGTTTAGCAGTCTTGTTCCGACCTTCCTGCACAGCCTGCTCGGTCTCACCAATCTCGGCCTGATCGGCGGGGGATCGTTCCTGATCTTCGTCTGCGCCGCCGTGAGCCAGGCATTCTCCGCGCATTTGGCCGCCCGGCTCAGCGTGAGCGTCGGCGTGCCGATCCTGCTCGTGTGCCTGAGTACGCTCGAGGCGGCCCTGTTCACGAAACAGCTCTCGCTGTTCGTGATCGCTGCGGTCTCGGGCGGGGTGGCGGTCGGCCTGATCTTCCGTGGCGGCATTAGCGAGATCAACCGGGTCGCCGAATCACGGCATCGGGCCGCCGTCATCTCCACGTTCTTCGCTGTCGCCTATGTCGGACTTGGGCTGCCAGCGGTGCTGGCCGGGCTGCTATCAGTTCCGCTGGGCCCGGTCGACGCCAGCCTCGTGGTCTCCTGCCTGGCCGCCGTGATGGTGGTTGCCGCCTTCATCGTGGTAAAGCGCGTCTTCGGGCTTGAGTCCGCCGACGCCCAGCCGCGCGAGCCGTGCGAGGCCTGGTGCTGCCCGGAGGACTCAGACCTAGCCCGAGCAGCGTCGTCGCGATCCGCGACCGGGTCGCCCGGGCCATCGGATGGCCCGGAGCGGGGCCGGGAGCGACCGGGCAGAGGCTAGCGAGCCCCGCGACCGCGGGTCGGGAGACCGCCACGCCGAACTTGCCAGGCAAGTCCAGCATTTCCGACCAACATCTGCTTTAGCGTGCATGACCTGCAGGTCCCGTCCTGCGGAGGATACGGAGCCGGGGCTCAGGAACCGGGTTCCGGCTAGGGTGACTGGTATGGCCGAGGAACTGATCAGGTGCCCGCACTGCGGCCGCAGGAACCGTGTGCCGGCCGTGGCGGCGGGGACACCGCGATGCGGTAACTGTCACCAGCCGCTGCCCTGGATCGTCGACGCCGGCGACGACAGCTTCGCGGAAATAGCCGAGAGCTCGAAAGTGCCGGTCCTGGTCGATCTGTGGGCCCCCTGGTGCGGGCCGTGCCGCATGGTGAGTCCGGCGCTCGCCCAGCTTGCGGCCGAGCGGGCCGGCAACCTCAAACTGGTCAAGGTGAACGTCGACGAATCCCCGCGGCTCCAACAGCGGTTTGGCATCCAGTCGATCCCCACGCTGATGGTGTTGCGTGGCGGCGAGGTCATCGCCCGCCAGGTCGGCGCCGCGCCGGCCGACACGCTACGCTCCTGGCTGGATCGGTCCCTGCCCGGCTGAGCACTGCCCAGATCAGCGGCCGGTGAACGTCGGCGGGCGCTTCTCGGCGAATGCCCGCTGGCCCTCGCGGTAGTCCTCGGACCGGAAACAGGCCTCGACCATCGCTTCGACCCTGGCCACGTCGCGCCGGTCGGGCGGGCGGCTGGCCTCGCGGATGGCAGCCTTGGCCGCGGCAATCGTCAGCGGCGCATTGGCGGCGATCGCCGTCGCCAGGGTCATCACCCCATCGCGGAGGTTTGCTGCCGGGATCACGCGGTTGACCAGGCCTATCTGCTGCGCCTCGGCGGCGGAGAAACGCCGCGCGGAGAACAAGATCTCGGCCGCCCAGGCCGGGCCGACAAGGTTCACCAGCGCGGTCACGCCGCCGATGCCATAGCCGACTCCGAGCCTGGCCGCCGGGATCCCGAACTGGCTGTCATCGGCGGCGATGCGGATGTCGGCCTGCAGCGCCGTGAGCAGGCCGCCGCCCATGCAGAACCCCCTGATCATGGCGATGACGGGCTTGTCCAGGCTGGCCCAGCCGCGGCTGATCGCGGCCATGCCGCGGTCGAATTCAGCGCGCGCGACCGGATCGGTCCGTTGCTCGCCGAACTCGGAGATATCGGCGCCGGACGCGAAGGCCTTGTCGCCGGCGCCGGTTACCACGACGACGCGGATGTCCGCGTCGGCCTGGAGTGCCGCGAGCACGCCCGGCAGCGCGGCGCGCATGTCGCTCGACAGCGCGTTGCGTTTCGCCGGATTGTTCAGGGTCACGATGGCGACCGACCCGGCCGCCTCGACGAGCAGCTTGTCGGTGCCGGTCTCGAGCACTGTCATGCCGTCCCTCTCAGATCGCTCCCTGGCCGCGGAGCCGATCGATCTCCGCTGGCTCGTATCCCAGTTCAGCCAGAACCTCGTCCGTGTGCGCGCCCGGGTCCGGGCTCGGCGTCCTCACCGTGGCCGGGCCATCGCTCATTCGCACGGCGTTCCGCAGTATCTCTAGCCGGCCCAGCGCCGGATGGTCGACGGGCTCGGTCATCGCCAGGTACTGGACCTGCGGATCGGCGAATACCTCGTCCATCCGGTAGACCGGCCCGCAGGGCACGCCCGCATCGTTCAGCGCCTCGACCCAGGCGGCCGTGCTGCGAGTCCCCAGCCGGTCGGTGATGAGCGCGTTGAGTTCCGCGCGGTTGGCCGACCGCTTCTCGCCTGAGTCGAACCGCGGGTCGGAAGGCAGATCGGGCAGGCCGAGCACGTCGCAGAGGCTGCGCAGCAGCCGGCCTCCGGGAGCGCCGAGATTCACGTAGCCGTCGGCAGTGGGGAAGCAGCCCATCGGTACGCCCAGCGGGTGGTGATTCCCCGCGGGTTCTGGCACCTCATGGTCGATCGTCCAGCGGGCCGCCTGGAAGTCCATCATCGCGATCATCGACTCCAGTAGCGAGGTCTGCACCCAGCGCCCCTGTCCGGTCCGGTTCCTGTCGTGCAGCGCGACGAGGACGCCGATGGCCAGGTACAGCCCGGCTGCCAAGTCCGACACGGGAATCCCGGCGCGCGTCGGTCCGCTGCCGGGCAGGCCGGTGACGCTCATCAGGCCGCCCATGCCCTGGGCGATCTGGTCGACCCCGCCCCGGCCGGCGTACGGCCCATCCTGCCCGAAACCGGAGATCGAGCCGTAGACCAGCCGCGGGTTCCTGGCGTGCACCGTGTCGAAGTCGAAGCCCAGTCGGCTCTTGACTGGCGGTCGCATGTTCTCGATGAGCACGTCGGCCGAGTCGACCAGCCGCAACAGCACCTCCCGCCCGGCGGCCGCCTTCAGGTTGAGCGACAGTGACCTCTTGTTGCGGTGCAGGTGCTGGGAGTCGCAGTCGTGCCGGCTGCCGCCGGTCGATGGCTGGCCGGCCTGGTCCGGCGGGACATCGATGCGGATGACGTCCGCTCCCCAGTCCGCGAGTTGGCGGACGCAGGTCGGGCCTGCCCTGGCCACCGTCAGGTCGATCACCCGGATGTCATCGAGAGGCAGCTTGGCGGTCATTGCTGGCGAACTCCATCGTTGACGAATCAAATGAACAGATTTTTAATAGCACGTACGGAACGGCTGTCAACGGCAGGGAAGCTACTGGGCGCCGGTCGCGGTGCCCGACAGGTCAGGAGGATGCCGGCATGACGGAACGCAAGAGCCCCACGGCTGTGCTCCATGAGGGGCCCAGGGCGCTCAGCGATGAGCAGGTCCGCGAGATCGAGGAGTCGGACCTTCACGCTGTGCTTGATGTCGACATCGACGATGTGATCGAGTACGTGCACAAGGACCTGAAGTCGCTGCCGGACTTCATCACGCTGTACCGCAAGTACCTGAAGCAGCGCTGGGATGTCTACGACCTGGACTTCACCCAGGACAAGATCGACTGGACCGAGAAGATGACCGCGGACGAGCGGGAGTCCTTCATCGCGGTGTCGTCCGGCTTCCACCACGGCGAGCGGCAGGTCGAGATCGAGCTGCCCGTGTTCATGATCGGAGCTAGCGAGGAGGAGAAGCTCCACATCGCCGCCCAGATCGAGGATGAGGCGCGCCATACGGTGTTCTTCGACCGGTTCTATCGCGAGGTCGTCGGGCTGGAGGGTGAGGACATCATGGGCGTACTCGATGCCTCGTTCCCCTGGGTATCAGAGACCTTCGTCGGTCCCTTCGGGCTCCTCGCCTACCAGGCCGATGAGGTCCGGCAGAATCCCTACGACGAGCGCGCCAGGGTGCGTTACGGCACCAACTACTTCCTGTGGATCGAGGGCGTGCTGGCCCTGTCGGTCATGAAGGTCACCCTCTCCTACGCGCGCTGGCGCGGGTTCCTGCCCGCCTACTACACCGGGTTCACGGCGACCTGCCGGGACGAGTCGCGGCACGTGCAGGGCGGCATGCGCTACCTGCAGGACGCGGTTCGCAAGGACCCGACGATGATCAACGAGATCCACGACACGCTGCGGACGATCCTGTCGCTATCGGGCGTGCGCAGCCGCCCGATCTACTTCGAGCCGCTGGGCTGGACCGACGACGAGGTGACGCTGCTGTTCTTCCAGCAGCTGCGCCGGAAGCTGAACGACGTCGGCATCGACCTCGCCCCGGACATCGAGCAGATGCTGCAGTTCGTGCAGCCGCAGCTGGCTGGGGGGTGAGCCGTGGCCGAGGTGAAGTTCTTCAGTCAGGAGTGGGCCGAGGCGGTGCGGGCCGCCCTGGTGGCAGGCCCGTCAGCGGAGGTCAAGGCGGGCAAGCTGCAGGAGTACTGGGACTTCTTCGAGCTGATCAAGAGCATGCTCCCCGCTTCCTGGGCACTCGGTTGCCGTGACCTGCCTGCCGAGCTGGGCAAGGGGCCGGCGTACCTCTTCGTCCAATGGGGCGGCGGCACGGTCACCGACTGCAAGA
>JASIBJ010000432.1 GCA_030045215.1 Streptosporangiaceae bacterium
CAAAGAGCGCACCGAAGAACGCCACCTTCACCTCTGGCGGCGACCCGGCGTGCACCGGTCCGGGCGGCGCCTCGAAAAATCCGGCCTGCCCGGGACGGGGCAGCGAGGCCTGCTCGCCAGTCAACTCCAGCAGGCGCAGCAGCCGCGCGTTCTCGGCGCGAAGTCGGGCAACCTCGGCCGCGACGGCCACCGGCACGCGTGCGTCGGAGAGTTCCAGGCTGTCGGTCACGCTGACAACGGTAATCGGACTCACCGCAGCTGCAGGCCCAGCGAGCCTTCGGGTTCCCGACCGGTTATCTGTGCGCGACCGGCCAACACTAGGTCAGGAAAGCTCTCTCACCGGGAGGTGTTCATGACCGGCAATCGGGACATCCTGTACAAGCGGTGCGGCTGCGCCGACAAGGCCACCGGCCGGCAGCTGTCCGGCCGGTGCCCGCGGCTGGCCGAGCCGGGGCACGGGAGCTGGTACTTCGCCGTGCAGGTGAGCACGGTCGGCGGCCGGAAAGCGCGATATCGCCACGGCGGATTCCCGACCCGCGACGCCGCACAGGCAGCTCGCGGCGAACTCCTTGAAAGTCCGGCCGACCTGGCTGCGACAGGAGCGTGGACGGTGGCCCGGTGGATGCGGCACTGGCTGAAGCTGACCGAGCCGAACCTGCGCCCCGCAACCGAGTGCGGCTACCGCGACCACATCAGCCGCTACCTGATCCCGGGCCTGGGCCGCGTTACCCTCGCCGAACTGGACAGCAGGCGGCTGCAGGCATTCTTCGACCTGCTCGGCCGCCGGCGCACCCGCAACGGGACACCGCTCGCGGCGGCCACGATCGACCGAGTCCGTGCGACACATCGCTCAGCGCTCAATGCGGCCGTCCGCGAGGGGCTTATCACCGCCAGCCCGCTGACGCACGTGCGCCTGCCAAGGCCAATGCGGCCTCACCCGGTCATCTGGACCGACGAACGGGTCGCGGCGTGGCGCCGTGACGGCATCCGCCCGCCAGTGGCGGTGTGGACGCTGCGGCAGCTGATCACCTTCCTGGCTGGCGTCGAGCACGACCGGCTCGCCGCGCTGTGGTGGCTGATGGCACTGCGCGGCCTGCGGCGCGGCGAGGCCGCTGCCCTGCACTGCGACGACCTTGATTCAGCGGCCAGGGAGCTGACCATCGGCCGGCAGATCAACGCCCTGCCCGGCCAGCTCTACTGCGGCCCGCCCAAGAGCCGGGCTAGCAGCCGCACCATCGCGCTTGATGAGGCCTGCGCCCGCAGGCTGGCCGATCATGCCGTGCGGGAGGATACCGGTACGCGCAGCCACCTGGCTGCCCGGCAGCGCCGTGGCGACGCGCGCGCCCGCACCGGCCCCGGCTGGCGCGAAGGGCGCGCCATGTTCACCTACGCTGACGGCCGGCCGGTCCGGCCCGAGTACCTCACGCACAGGTTCCGTCAGCTGACCCGGCAGCTCAACCTGCCACCAGTTCGGCTGCACGACCTGCGGCACGGTGCCGCAACGCTGGCCCTGGCCTCGCACGCCGACCTGAAGGTCATCCAGCAGATGCTCGGCCAATCCAGCATCGTCACGACGGCCGACACGTACACCAGCGTGCTTCCCGAGACTGCTCACCGCTCCGCGCAGGCCACCGCCGACATGATCACCGAGGCGGCCCGCAGTGTCCGGAATCCGTTCGTGGAGACCAACGTGACCCGCGATTCCGCAACCGTCGCCGCAGCGAGCTCAGATGCCGCTGCTCAAGAGCCCGCAGTAAGGGCACCCCAACACTGCCACACAGCATCCGAGGCGCCTGCGAGTGACTCAGGACCGCCCCATCTGTGTCCCACGGAACCGGAAATCCGACAGATGTCTTCCTGAAAGACCAGGTCAGAACGGGTGCGCCGCCAGGGACTTGAACCCCGAACCCGCGGATTAAGAGTCCGCTGCTCTGCCAATTGAGCTAGCGGCGCTTGAGACGGTGAGATCGTAGCGCAACTTATCAGGACGAGCGAATCATGCCGCCAAGCGGGTCGCGTCGCCGCCACGCCTAAGAGGCTCTGACCTGGTACTACCCACCGAGGAACTTGCTCATGTACCTCGCGGCTCGCGATGGGCGGCCCGTCCTGGCCTCGGCGTGATCGGCCAGGCTCATGACCCGCAGGCCCGCGTTCAGCCCGAGCCAGCGCAGTGGCTCCGGCTCCCAGTCGGGCGATTTGTGCCCGACCCACGGCAGGCGGACGAGGTCACTGTCCGCGTCCGTGACCAGGTCAGCGAGGGTGCGGCCAGCCAGGTTCGTGGTAGATACCCCGTCGCCGACGTAACCGCCGGCCCAGCCGATCCCGCTGGCGCGGTCCAGGCCGACCGATGCGCACCAGTCGCGCGGGATGCCGATGGGACCGCCCCACGCGTGGGTGACACGGACGTCACCGAGGACAGGGAACAGCTCCGCCAGCGTCCGGCGCAACTCGGCGAAGACGGATGGCACCCGGTCAAACGAGGGCCGGACGGCCGAGCCGAGGTGATACGGCGCGCCCCGGCCGCCGAACGCGAACCGGCCATCCGCGGTCCGCTGCCCGTAAATGATCAGGTGCCGCAGGTCGCCGAACGTCGCCCGGCTGGCCAGGCCGATCTGGTCCCAGACCGCGTCAGGCAGCCGGTCCGTGGCGATCATCAGCGAGTAGACCGGGGCGACGGCCCGCCGCAGCCCTCTCAGGCCCGGCGTATAGCCCTCCGTAGCCCTGATAACGTAACGGGCCCGGACCGTGCCCAGTCGGGTCACCAGGCGACCGGGCTGGATTTGAAGCACCTCCGTGCCCTCGTACAGGTTGATGCCGGCCTCGCGCAGGACCTCGGCCAGGCCGCGGGCAAGGCGGGAGGGATGGATCGCGGCGCAGTGCGGGGTGTAGGTGCCACCCATGACGTCGGTGGCTGCCGCCATCTCGCGGGCTTCGCCGGCGGTCAGCAGCCGCAGGTCGTCCTCCCCGAATCCGAACTCCCTGCACTCGGTGACCTCTTCCCTGGCCCGCTCCAGCTGGAGGGCGGACCTGGCCAGCATCACCGTGCCGCCCTTGGCCCAGTGGCAGTGGATGCCTTCGGCGGCGGCTACCCGGCCGACCTCGTCGACCGTCTCGTGCATGGCCCGCTGCATCGCAATGGCACTGGGCCGGTCGGTCATGCGCTGGAGTTTGGCCAGCGATGCGGGGAACAGCGCCGAGCACCACCCCCCGTTCCGCCCTGAGGCGCCAAAGCCCGCGATCTCCCGCTCGCATAGCACGATCCGCAAGCCGGGATCGGCCTTGTGCAGGTAATAAGCCGTCCACATGCCGGTGAAGCCAGCACCGACGATCGCGACGTCGGCGTCGGTGTCGCCGGGCAGCGAAGGGCCAGGAGCAAGGGTGCCGGGCACCGTGTCATGCCAGAACGACAGGGACCGATATGGGTCAGCGGGCGCCATGCGGTACATCGTGGCAGGCGGCCGGCGGCGGCGCGGCATCGGGCATGCTTGGTGTCATGAGCGCTGAATTGCCTCTCGTCGGCCAGGCGCCGCCGCCGCGCACTCCGGTTGGCCCGTACCGGATCTGCTTGGTGTGCCTGGGCAACATCTGCAGGTCACCGACGGCCGAGGTGCTCTTGCGGGACGAGCTTGAGCGGGCCGGGCTGAACGGCAAGGTCGTCGTCGAAAGCGCGGGAACCGGCGACTGGCACGTGGGCGAGCCGATGCACCCCGGCGCGCGGGCCGCGCTCGAGCGCCATGGTCTCGACGGATCCAGGCACACCGCGCGCCGGATCGAGCGGTCCTGGCTAGCGGATTACGACCTGCTGCTCGCGATGGACCGGCGCAACCTGGCCAGCCTGCGGCAGATGGCCGCCGAGGACCCGGACCTGACCGGGCGCATCCGGCTCATGCTGTCGTTCGACCCGGAGGCGGCGGACTGGGCGGAGGTGCCCGACCCGTACGAGGGCAGCCCGGAGGAGTTCGAGGCCGTCTTCGACCTTTTGCTGGCGGCCTCGCGGGAGGTCGCCGGCCAGCTCGGCGAGATGCTCTAGCGCGGCCGTGCCTGCGATCGCCGACCTGGAGCAGGCTCTGGGCTGCGGGCTGGCCGAGGCTCGGCGGGTGGGCGGCCAGCATGGCGTTGATCACTACCGGCTCGTCCTCGCTGACGGCCGGGTCGCGTTCGCCAAGGTGGCGGGTCCCGCGGCCGATGCTAGCCAGGCGGGATTTGCGGCCGAGGCCGCTGGCTTGCGCTGGCTTGCGGAACCCGCGGCGGTGCCGGTGCCCGAGGTGCTGGCGGTCGGCAAGTCGGTGCTGGTGGTCGAGTGGGTGGCCGAAGGTGGCGCGAGTCAGGAGGCAGCTGAGCGATTCGGTGCCGGACTGGCCAGGCTCCACCGGGCGGGTGCCGCGCATTTCGGCGCGCCCTGGCCGGGGGTCATAGCCGGCCTGCCGCTGCCGAACGAGGAGGGCGATGAGTGGCCTGACTGGTACGCCAGCCGGCGCCTGCTGCCCTACGCGCGACTGGCCATGGACTCTGGCGCGTTGTCGGCGGCCGACCTGCGGCTGATCGAGTCGGTGGGGGACCGGATCGCCGACCTCGGCGGACCGGCCGAGCCGCCGAGCCGGATCCACGGCGACTGCTGGTCGGGAAATGTGCTGTGGTCAGATGGCAGCGGCTGGCTCGTCGACCCGGCTGCGCACGGCGGTCACCGGGAGACCGACCTGGCCATGCTCGGCCTGTTCGGTGCGCCTTACCTCGACCGGATTCTGGCTAGCTACCACGACAGCTGGCCGCTCGCAGACGGCTGGCGCGCTCGGATCCCGCTGCACCGGCTGCACCCGCTGCTCGTGCACGTTTGCCTGTTCGGATCGGGCTACCGGCAGTCCGCGCTCGGCGCGGCTCGCGCGGCCTTGCGCGCCTGAGGTGTGCTCGGGAGCGCGGCGACCCGGTTCTCGCTAACGCTCGAGGTCGCTAAGAACGAGATCTCGTCCGGTGGTCCGGACTCGACCCAAGTCTGAGAGTCTTGCTCGCCGCTGGCATCGCCCGTGATCGCGGCCTCGGCGGCGCCAGAACCGGCTGTCCCCGCGAGATTGCTGACCGTCATCCCGGGCCCGTTCACGTAGTCATCAGCAGCGAGCCGGTCCGCCTCGGCCGCGCCTGCCTGGTCGTCATCAGGCACTGGCGCTGGCCTGAAGAGCGGCACCGCGACGCAGTATGTGGTGCCTCTGGTCGCCTGAGGTCTGACCCACGCAGCGCCGCCGTGGGCCTTGACTACCGCCGCGACGACGGTCAGGTCCAGGCCTGAGCCGCTGGTGCCGACGCGGCAATAGCGATCGAAGGCGTATCTGGACTGCTCCTCGGTGAGGCTCCGGCCGAGGTCAGTTACCTCGAGCACCGCTGCTGCTGGATCGTCGGCCGGCCCGTCCCTGTCCGTCGCGGTCAGGCCCGGCCAGCTGTCAGGCTCGGCGTCCGCGGCCAACAGTGCGGCCCGGATGTCGGGACGGCTGGCGGTCGAGATTCGGACGCCGACGGCCGTCCCCTCCGGCGCGCGGGCCAGCGCGTTTCGCATCATGATGCCGATAACCTTGCGCAGCTTCCCCCCATCACCGGCGACCGGCAGGGCACCGTCGGCATCGGCCGCTGCGTCGCTGCAGTCCACGTTGATAGTGCAGTTGGGAGCGGTTAGGCGGGCCTCGCGCTCGGCGTCGTCGATGAGAGTCAGCACATCCACGGGTTTGCTGTCCAGTGCGCCATCGTCGCCGAGTTCGGCCAGCAGGAGCATGTCCGCGAGCAATTCGGCCATCCGGTCGGCTTCTCGTTCAACCCGGCCGATGATTCTCTCGAGGTCGGGGGGAAACTGCGGGCCGGCACCGTTGTGGCTGGGCGAAACGCCGCCGTCGCCCGGAGTCGAGCCGGGCGACGGTGCGCGATAGCTATGCTCAGAGGCCGAACCGCCGACCCGGCCGCGATGACGGTAGTACTCGGCGAATCCGCGAATCGCGGTCAACGGGGTGCGCAACTCATGGCTGAGGTCGGCAAGCAGGTTGCGCGTGCGCTGCTCGGACCGCCGGGCCGCGCGCTCCGCGGTCGACCGCGCTTGGGCGGCGGCCTCGATGTGGCTCAGCATCTCGTTGAATGACCGCCCGGCGCTGCCGAACTCCGTCCGCTTCCCGGCCTCGGGCATGCGCTGAGCCAGGTCCCCGGCGGATACCGCATCCGCTGTCTGCTTGATATCGGCGAGTGGCCGCAAGCTACCGCGAATGATGGCGATTCCGAGGACCAGCAATCCGATCAGCAGAATGACACTGACAAAAACGTCAATACCGGCCAGCTTGCCCAGCGTGTTGTAGACGGGGCTGATGTTGACACCCACAACCAGCATCCCGTTGACCGGGCCCTTAGGGCCGATGACCACCATGGGGGTGGAGATGACGTCCCACTGGCCAGGGCCTGCCTGCGCTCCGACAACGACTGGCTGGTCGAGCCCCAGCCATGAGGAGCTGATCGAAAAGCCCGGCCCGGGAACTATCTGCGGAATTCCTAGGTCAGAGTAGCCAGAGACCGGATAGATGACGCGGTAGAGCTTTCCGCCTGATACCCAGTCAGCCGCCAGTTGCGTTGACTCGTGCCGGCCGGCGCTGCCTCCTCCAAGCTCAGCGGCGGCGTAGTTCTGAACGTTGTTCGCCACCAAGAGTGAGTTGGCCTGCGACTCGACCTGCTGATTCTGCTGCCTCATGAGGTAGCTGCGGAGGTAGTTGATCCCGGTCACGCTGATGATGGCTAGCGCGACGCCCACAAGGACAACCTCCACCGCGACGAGCCTGTATCTGAGCGGCGCCTGGGCGGGCAATTTCCTGGCGAACCGCCAGAAGCTTGACGCTTTCTCGGCAATATCCATAACCCGCGCCAAACCTGGCCCGCGCGTCGAGCGGGCACGGGCGGATGTGCCTCGGCAAGGCCGCCCTCGCGCCTGACGTTTGCAACGCAGGATTCCACGAACCCGGTGTTCCCCGCGGAAGTCGCAGTCCCACACGCGGCCGTTGACCTGAGGCTTGCGAGGCGACCTGATTACTGGCGCTTGGGCAAAGGCTGCGACGCGCCTTGGTTAGGCGTCGCTGCCGGCTGAGCGTTCCGGCGACCACGACGTTGGTTCCGGCCAGGCGGTCGCGCCGTGGAAGTCACCCGAGACGTCGTCGGCCTGTGGCGCCTCGTCGGCCGCAGGCGGCATCCATCGCTCCGGCCGTTCGGTGGTCTCCCACCGGTCGGCAGAGTCTTGAGGCACCGGAGTGCCGTACCAGTCCTGGACTTCGGCGTCCTCGTCGGCAAGCCCGCCCTCGCCGGGGTCCTCGATTGCCTCCGGCGCCAGGGGAAGGGCGATCGAGAACTTGGCGCCGTGGCCGTACTCCGATTGGACCCAAACCGCCCCGCCATGGGCGCTCACCAGCGCGGCGACGATCGCAAGGCCGAGGCCCGTTCCCCCCGTGGATCTAGCCTGATCGGCGCGGTAGAACCGCTCGAAGACATGAACCTGCTGCTCGTCAGTAAGCCCAGGTCCGTGGTCGGTGACTTCGAGCACGGCGACCGGCTGGGATGCAAGGCCCTCCGCGCTGTAGCCAGTCGTGTGGGCCGTTCCGGTCGCGGCCCAGATCTCCTCCAGATTGCCGGACCTGATGTGCGCTTCGACCGGCGTTCCGTCCGGGGTGTGCGCCAGGGCATTGCTCATAAGGTTGCCGACAACCTGCCGCAACCGGACCTCGTCGCCATTGACGAGCAGCGCGGCGCCGGTGTCCACGGTGAGGTTGATGTTCCGGTCCGGTGCGACGACTCTCGCGTCGTGCACGGCGTCGGCGGCCAGAGCGAGCAGATCGACCGTCGTATGTTCCAGCGGTCGCTGCTGGTCAAGGCGGGCCAAGAGCAGCATGTCCTCGACGAGTACGCCCATCCGGGCCGACTCCTGCTCGACCCGGCGCATGATCCGGGCGAGGTCGGCTGGCGACAACTGGCCCGTTCCGTTCAGTGCTGTCTTGACGACATCGGCGTCCGCTGTGCCGGTAAGAGCCCCTTCTGCCTCAACTGCCTCACCGGCCACGCCGCCGCGCTGGCGGTAATACTCGGCAAATCCGCGTATTGCGGTCAGAGGAGTCCGCAGCTCGTGGCTGGCATCGGCGACGAACTGCCGCATCCGCTCCTCAGATCGCCTGGCTGCCGCCTCCGAGCGCGCCTGAGCGCGGAAGGCGTTCTCGATGTGACCCAGCATCGTGTTGAGCGACCGGCCGAGCCGGCCCACCTCGGTGCGGGGGTCACGCTCGGGCACCCGCTGGGTGAGGTCACCGGCCGCAATGGCTCCGGCTGTCTTCTCGATATCGGTGAGCGGGCGCAAACTCCTCCGGATGACGGCAACTCCGGCCAGGCCGAGGAGAACCAGAACGGCCAAGCTGACCAGCAGGTCGACGGTGGTGAGCGTGCCGAGGGTGGCGTACTCGGGGGTGACGTCGATGCCTACCACCAGCGTTATGGTGGTGAGCTTGCCGCTGAGAGTGGGCACCCGCAAGTTAGGGACTGCGACGACCCGCCAGGTCTCTGGTCCGCTCTGGGCAGGCACAGTCGTCGGACTGCCGGAGGTGAGCCATGACGCGCCTGGCGTGATCTGCGGGACGCTGCCAGTCGGGTCGAATCCCTGGAATCCCTGGACCTTGCCGTCCACCACGAAGGTTTCCACCCAGGCTTCCGGGCCGAAGCCATGCACGAATCCCTGCCCGCTGCCCAGGTGGTTCGTCAGCGAGCTCAGCTGCTGGTCGGCCGTGCGGAGCAGGTACGCGCGCAGGAACGACAGTCCCGCCACGCTGATGATCAGGAGCGCTATCGCCACCAGGCCAAGAACCGCAGTAATCAGCTTGGTGCGCAGCGGTATGCGGTCCGGCAGCTGCCGGACAGACTGCCAGAAACCGGACGGTCGCGGGTTGGCGTGCATAACACGAGTAACGCCTAGGACGACGGGAGCCTTAGCACGTATCCCACGCCACGGAGCGTGTGCAGGAGGTGCGGCTCAGTCGTGTCGATCTTACGGCGGAGCACGGAGACGTAGGACTCCACGATCCCGGTATCCCCGCGGAAGTCGTAATCCCATACGTGGTCGAGTATCTGCATCTTGGACAGCACCCGGTTGGCGTTGCCCATGAAGTACCGCAGCAGCTTGAACTCGGTGGGGGAGAGCTGGATCTGCTTGCCTGCTCGCCAGACCTCGTGGCTGTCCTCGTCCAGTTCGAGGTCGGCGAACTTCAGGCGCGGCGGTGGCTCGCTGCCGTCGCCGCGGGTGCGCCGCAACACCGCCCGGATCCTGGCGATAACCTCCTCCAGGCTGAACGGCTTAGTCACGTAGTCGTCGCCGCCCAGCGTCAGGCCACGGATCTTGTCCTCGGTCGAGTCGCGGGCGGTCAGGAAGACCACGGGTATCTGGGCGCCGCCGCCCCGCAATCGCCTGACGACGTCAAACCCGTCCATGTCGGGGAGCATCACGTCTAGGACGATCAGGTCAGGCCGGTGTCGTTGCGCCGCCTGGACCGCCTCGTTGCCAGCGGCCGCAGTGATCACCTCGAACCCCGAGTACCGCAGGCTGGCTGCCAGCAGTTCAAGAATGTTCGGCTCGTCCTCGACGACAAGCAGCCGGGCATCTGGATCCCGGCGTCCGTTACTGTGCTGGCTGCTCATTGGCCCATTCTCCGTCCGCTCCCTGAGAGTTAGCTGAATGCATCCTGAGCCGGGCCTCCGCAGATTGGGCAGGCAAGCTATGAGCGAGGACGCAGGCGGACCGGACATGAGCCGCATATAGGCCATTCGCGGCGGCGCGCAGGCGCTGACATGAGGGTTTTGCACGGTATCCGGGGATAGAGGGCAGCGCAACACCGGGGGGAGGTGCGCGGTCATGCCAAAGTCAAGGAGCGGCAGGTCGCTATCGCGCGGGTGGTCTACGACCCGCGGGCAGCAAGACGGTACGGCGGAGCCCGCCGGGCCGGCACAGTCAGGTGGCCTGGTGCGACCCGGTGATCAGGTCCTTCGGCACGGGCTGACCCGTCTGCAGGTCGGTGAACAGTTCCTTGGCCTGCTGGGTGTTCCACAGCACCGACTCCCCGGCCGGGGTCATGGCGGTCGCAGTGGCGATCGGCACGGTGGTCGTCAGCGGGTCGCGCATGGCCTCGGCGACCTGGTACAAGTCGTACAGGCTGGTGCCGTTGTCCACGGTCAGGGCGGCTACCACGCCCGAGGCGGCCGGAAGAGAGGCGAACGGGTCCAGCAAGACGCTGGGGCTGGTCATCTTGTCCAGCAGCGCCTTAAGGAAGATCCGCTGGTCCTGCTCGCGCTGCAGGTCCTGGGTTATGAAGCTGCCTCGGTCGCGGACATAGGCGAGCGCCTGCCCGCCGTCGAGGGTCTGGCAGCCCTTCTTCAGGCTCACGCCGGACGCCACATTCTGCAGCGGCGCGGCTATGCACATCCGCACGCCGCCCACGTCGTTGACCACGCTGACGAAGCCGCCGAACCCGATGTCCATGAAGTGATTGATGTAGAGGCCGGTGGCATCCTGCACGGTCTCAGCCAGCAGTTTGGGACCACCTATATCGAACGCGGCGTTGATCTTGGACATGCCGTAGCCGGGGATGTTGACGTACGAGTCGCGCGGGATGCTGATCAGCAGCGGACGCCCGCCTCCAGCGGGAATGTGCAACACCATGATCGTGTCGGACCTGGCGCCGCTGATTTCGCTGGAAAACCCGGTGACGTACTTGCGCTCCTGGGCGACGGTCAGTCCCTGGCGGCTGTCGGAGCCGGCGATCAGCCAGTTGGTCCCGGACCCAGGGGACGGCCGTCCTGGGTAATTGACCAGGATGTTCTCGCGGTGCAGCTTGGAGTTCAGGTAGAAGTACGTTCCGACGGTACCGGCGATGATCAGTGCGATCAGTGCCACGAGGACGGTGACGATGACCCTGGGGCGGGTCCAGCGGCGCCATCCAGTGCGGCGGGGAACGCCGTGAACCCTTGACCGCCACGGCGGGCCCGGCTCGGACTTGGCCGGCGGCTGCTCGGGCCATGCTCCTGGCGGCGCAGCCGACGAGCCTGTGTCGGCTCCGTAGTGCCTGACCTGGTACTGCCCGGCCACCGTGCCCTCCGAGCTGCCGGCCGGAATGCTAACGGTCTTGTCAGCCGCGTCGGGCTCGCTGTTGGCCGCCCGCCCGCCGCGAAACCAGTCGTCTGGCCACTCGCCCATCGTGGTTCCTGCCCATCGCCCTCTGTGTCTGCATCGTCTCTACCTGCTAGACGGGCCACTAGCCAAATCGGCTGCGTCGTAAGGCAAGAATTGCCAGGGCATGCCGCCGAAATCCCCGCCGCCGAGTGCTGTTACCTACCCGTTATCGATAGTAAAGGCCGCGACGAACGGAACGGCGCACCACAGCGCGACTGCGCTACGTGTCTGCGCGGCCGGCCCACCAGACCGTGGCCACCTCGCGGCCGGATGATCCCAGGTCAACGGGGTGGTCCGGGTCGATGCCGGAGTCCTCGAGCGCACGACCGACGTCACCGGCCCGATCGGGAGGCAGGCAGAGGCGTCGCCTCGTCACGTCCACGAGTTCGGCAAAGTTTGCGTAATCGGCGCCGCTCGGCCGACACCAGACCTCGTAGCCAGCCTCGATCCCCAGCGCGGCCAGGATTGCCAGCAGATCCGCGGCAGTGGGGCCGTCGGGCCGGCGCAGGCCGTGGAATTTGAGCCAGAGATCGTTGAGCGAGGTCATCGGATGCGTCGCGGTCATCTCGACTACGACAAGCCGTCGCGCGGCGCTCGTCAAAGCGCTGAGGAACGGCCGGATGTCCTGGACGTTGTAGGTCACGTGGTGGCACGTCACCACGTCGGCCCGGCCCGCCTCGCCCGCGACCGCTGGCCACCGGCCCTGGACAAGCCTGGCCAGCATCCCCGCCTGTTCCGCTCGCTCGCGGAGCAGCTCGAGCATGCCGTCCTCGGTGTCTACGGCCGTTAGTCCCGTGCACCGGGGGAGCAGCGGCAGGCAGGCCGAGCCTGCGCCCGACCCGACGTCGAGCACGCTGCCCGGCGGATCAAGCGCAGCCCAGGCGCGCTGATATGACGGTCCGGCTGGTGCCGCGGCCAGCCTGTCGGCCCGACGGGCAAAAACCTGGCGCGGAAACACCCACGGCGACTCGGACACCGCAGAGACGATGTGCTCGGGGATCGCCCAGGCCTCGAGGTCTGCCCGCCACCGGCGGAGCAGCTCGTCGGCGGGATAGGCCTCGTTCCCCGCAATGCTCATCGCGACAAAACGCTACGCTACCCGCCGGGAAATCAGCACTGTGCTGCAACCTGCGGCCGCCGGCTGGCCTTGTCAGCCGTCGAGCCCGGCGAGATCGCCAGTGGCGAACTCCAGCCCGTGCCCTGGCGGCGTCTGCGCCTCGAGGCCGTCACCGATGACGACGACGCCGCTCGGCCTGGCCAGCGCGCCGAGTGCGGCAAAAGAGCCGGTATCGATGTCCTCGACCATGGCCGGCAGTGGCAGGCACAGGGCCAGCTGACCGGAGATGTCCGGGAGCAGATGCGGCATCACCGGCACATCGAACATCCGGGCCAGGCGGGCAATGCGCAGGAACGGGGTTATCCCGCCGACTCGGCATACGTTCGGCTGGAGGTAGTCCACCGCGCCCGCGACCAGGAAGTCACGGAACTGTGCTTCGGTGTAGAGGCTCTCGCCCGCGGCCAGCGGAATGCCGATCGCGGCCCGCAGGCGCGCGTAGCCCTGGGAGTCCTCGGCCGGCAGCGGCTCCTCGAGCCAGAAGATGTCGAAGGCGGACAGCTTGCTCGCGGCGCGGCGTGCGGTGGGCAGATCCCACAATTGGTTTGCGTCGAGCATGAGCAGCCGGGACGGCCCGATAATCCGCCGCACCGCGGCGACACGTTCTATATCCTCCTCCAAGCTCGGCAAGCCAACCTTGATCTTGACCCTCGTGTGGCCGGCCTCGATCCAGCGCTCCACCTGCTCCACGAGCTCGTCCAGAGCGAGATGCCGGTTTACTCCGCTCGCGTAGACCGGCACCTGGTCACGCTGGCGGCCGATTAGCTCGACCAGGCTCTGCCGGGCGGCCCTCGCCTGCATGTCCCACAGCGCGATGTCGACAGCCGCCATGGCCAGCGTGGTCACGCCGCCGCCCGCCTCGCGCAGCCGCCACCACATCCGGTCCCAGGCGGCCGCCGGCGCTACTGAGCCGCC
>JASIBJ010000433.1 GCA_030045215.1 Streptosporangiaceae bacterium
GCCACGATGGCGTGCAGCAACTGCCAGAGCCCGGTCGCGGTCGGGGCTAAGTTCTGCCCGGAGTGCGGGACCGCGACGAGCAAGCACTGCACGAACTGCAACGCCAGCCTCAGCCCCGCTGCGAAGTTCTGTGCCGAGTGCGGGACGCCGACGGCACCGCCGTCGGCATAACGCGAAGCAGCCAGCCGGCCCTCCGCTACGATCACAGCCACCATTACCACATCCGGCGATCCGGCCTGCATAGCGGGAGACCCGGCATCTGCCCATTCACAGACCCCGCCGTCACGCTCATTGCCCCCGACTAGAAAGGCCTGTCCGGATGGATAGGATTGAGTGCCAGTGGTGCAAGGCGCAGAACCCGCCCGATCGCACGAGCTGCTCGACCTGCGGTGCTCCGCTCGACAAGCGCAATCTCGTCTCTGACTCGGGCTGGACCGAGGCGCCGCGCCTGCGGGACATGACCGAGTTCAGGTTCTCCAACTCCACCTGCCAGATCGAGGGCGAGATCGTCCCCGTCGCCGAGCTGGCGCTGTCGCAGGGTGACTCCGTCTTCTTCGAGCATCACGTCATGCTCTGGAAAGAGCCGCAAGTGCCGATGTCGGCCATGAATACCAGCGGCGGCGCCCGGCGGATGGTGGGCGGCATGCCGCACATCCTGAGCATCGCGCACGGTCCCGGCCGCATCGCGCTGTCCAGGGACGCCACCGGCGAGGTCGTTGTGCTGCCGATCCACCCGACCCACGAGATCGACGTGCGGGAGCACGCGTTCCTGGCCGGCACGCACACGCTGAACTACTCGTTCGTGCGGATCAAGGGCCTGGCCAATGTGCTGCACGGCGGTAGCGGCATGTACATGGATCGGTTCGTCACCGGTGGCGATCAGGGCCTGCTGCTGCTGCACGGATACGGCAACGTCTTCCAGAAGACGCTGCAGCCGAACGAGAAGATCCTGATCGAGCCGGGAGGGTTCCTGTACAAGGACTCATCGGTGCAGATGGACACCGTCCAGCAGCGGTTCAAGACCGGCATGATGGGCAGCCACAGCATGTACCTGGCCGAGATGACCGGGCCCGGCCGGGTCGGCATCCAGTCCATGTACGTTCACCACAGCACCGAGTAGGCGGCCGGAGATGACGACGCCGACGACGAGTTACACCTGCCCGTACTGCCGCGTGCCGAGCGAGGGCGGAGGATCGACGTGCCCGCACTGCGGCGCGCCGGTGGACGTCCGCGAGCGCGTCTCCAAGTCGGGCTGGGCCGAGCAGCCGCCGATCAGGGACATGGCCCGCATCCGCTTCAACCGCTCTACCTGCCAGATCAGCGGCAAGTACGTCCCGGTGGCCGAGATGAAGCTCGACCAGCAGGATTCGGTTTACTTTTCCCACCACGTGCTGCTGCACTGCGACACCACCGTGCAGCTCGACATGATGCGCATGGCCAGCGGCTGGAACCGGATGCTGGCCGGGATGCCGCTGCTGATGATGACGGCCAAGGGGCCCGGTTACATCGCGCTCAGCGCCGACGCCCCGGGGGAGACGATCGTGGTGCCGCTGCCCCCCAACCATGCGGTCGACGTCGTCGAGCACCGGTTCCTGACCGCGACCGGGAACGTTTCCTACCGCTGGGAGAACTCGGGGATCTGGTACACCACCCAGAACGGCGACGACCAGGAGTGGCACTACCCGCTCGGGCAGACCATGGACCGGTTCACCGCCCAGGGCGGCCCGGGCCTGCTGCTGCTCCACGCCCCCGGGAACGCCTTCATTCGCGACCTGCGGCCGAACGAGCGGATCCTCGTGCAGCCGGGTGGCCTGATCTGGAAAGACCGATCGGTCCGGATGTTCCTGCACTTCGAGTACCCGCACGGCCAGTACTGGTTCAGCTCGGCCCGGTGGCAAGCCAAGTCGATCTGGCTGACCCTGCAGGGCCCTGGCCGGGTGGCTGTGCAGTCGGTATTCGAGCCCCCCGAGATGGCCGGGGCGGTGCGCAGCAGTTCGGGCGCGACCACGCAGTACTGGTAGCTGCCGCTCGTCTGCTGGGCCCAGGTCCGGCGCCGTCCCGGCCGGAGTTGCCATCCCGGGCTCCTAGCGCCGCAGCCTGCGCCACAGCGGCCGGGGGATCAGCCGCAGCCCCACCGACAGCGGGCGCAGCCCTCGCGGTACCCACACGACGGGTGCGCGCCCGGCCAGCGCGGCGGCCACGGCCCTGCCGACCTGGCCGGGGGTCGTCGACATCGGCGCCGGGCTGAGCCCTTGCGTCATCCGGCCGGCCACGAATCCCGGCCGCACCAGCACGACGCGCACTCCGCTGCCATGCAGGGAATCGGCCAGCCCGCGGCCGAACGCGTCCAGGCCCGCCTTCGCGGCACCGTAGACGAAATTGGCCCTGCGCGGGCGGATAGCGGCCACCGACGAGAGAATCACAATCGTGCCGCTGCCTTGAGCGCGCATCCGCTCGGCAATCGCGAGCACCGCTGTTACGTTGCCGGTGAGGTTCGTCTGCACTACCATCCCCGCCCGGGCCGGGTCGCTCGCGAGCACGTCCTGCCCGACGAGCACGCCCGCGGCGGCGATGACCAGGTCCACCGGGCCCGCGCTGAACACCGCATCGGCCAGCGCCGTGTGCCCGGCCGGCTCGGTGGCGTCGTAGTACACCGTCACGACCCTGCACGGCAGTTGCCCGCCCGCTGCCGCCAGCCGCCGCTGGTCCCGGCCGGCGAGCACGACCTCGCATGCGGCCGGCAGTGCCATCGCGGCCAGGATGGCCAGGCCGAGTTCGCTCGTGCCGCCGAGGAGCAGCACCCGCCGCGGCCAGGCCCGGTGCGCCGCCGCGGCCGACCTGCTACGCCCAGCTCTCACTGCCGAGGCTGTCCGTACGACTGACTTCCGCAGCGCTCGCGCGATGGATCTGCGTTATCCGCGACGGCGATGCCCTCCAGCGCGAACGACGTGATTAACGGTGCCAGGAAAGCTTTTGCCGCAGACCTTCGCATGAATACGCGCCTGTTTGTGCCGACCCCGGAAAACTGGGCATGCTCGTGCGTTTCGCTCATGTCACGTCCTCCGAATGAGTAGATTGGCACGCGCATTGCATAACCAGGAGCCCGGCGTCATAGGACGAAGCCGCGGAGATTGACACCGTGATCACCACTATAGCTTTCCTGTGAGAAGAATAAGAAAGCAGTCGACGTTTCCCTTCCCTGCGCCTTATCAGCTGTCAGCCGCGCAGCTATACCTGAGTGGGCTGCCACCATCATTACCATGACAGCGATGACAGGACGCCAGTCATACATCCGCGTCTGGGGGAACAGGGCTCGCTCCTCGGCATCGGCCATCAATTCCTACCAAAACAGGCGAGAATGACGCCGTCCGGTCCGCGGTCGCTGCTTCTGCGCGGCAGGAGCCAAGCGTTCCTCGTGGTCGGATCACCCACAGGCAAAATCGCCCCATATATGGCACGGCGCGTTCTGAGTGCAGGGCGTCTACCGATCAGCGTGGCGGCACGTCTGGCGTCTGATTCACCATCGACGCGTTGATACTGCGACAGAGCGCAGCGCCCTGAAGCGCGAACAAGCTGCGCGTTTGCCTGCGGCCGCTCAGATGCGGGCTGGCTCGATGAGTCGCGGCCAACGGCCGGCTGACGGCCTGGTTAGCCATAAATGGCCAGCCACAGAGCGCGTCGCCGGTCCGCAAAGACCGTGAGATCGGCCTTGGCGCAAACGGCCTTCGGCTGGGCCGGGAGGCCATTCTGCTGGGCAGCCCCGCGCGCGGCCCGCGGCCGCAGCGACCCGCGCTCCTGCCCGGGCGGCGGTCTCGTGCAGCGGTTCGGCGGGGGAGGCAGGCGGGCCAGCCCACCCGCCGCGCGTCCGGCGCCCCGTAACCCGCGGCGTTGCGCAGCCATGCAACCGCCGCAGCCGTCCCCTGAGGCTGCCTGGTGTGCCGAACGGTGTCACCGCAACAGGAGACGACAATAACAACAATGATTAACACTAGTCACGATTTTGGGAGCTATCTATTTACCTGCTAAAAACGGCGACGTAGAGTACGCGTGCTAGCCGACGGCTGGCCGCGTTCGAGACAACGACGACAAGGAAGTCTGAGGGGAAGCGGCCAATGGATCTACAGTCGTCCTCTGTCGACGAGCGCTGCTGGCGAGAGGAAACCGGTGGCTGAATTACGTGGCATTCTCGCCCGAGTACCGCGCATCTTTCTAGTCGCTCCCGGGATTCTGGCGGGGATTTTAGTACCTGCCGTCATCGTGGGGAACCCCAAGCCGGCTCCGCCGAATACCGTGGGCATGTCCTTCATGGACTTCGCCGGCCCGGACATCGTGTACATCCACCGGGGCCAGTACCTCACGTTCGTCGACAGCTCGCGCAATATCCACGAGATCGGGCCAGGCCAGAACGGGCGTATCACCACCCCGGTGCCCGGCGAGCCGCTGATTGGCTACCACCTGATGCAATCGAACTCCGTCTACAAGACCGGCCCGTGGCTGACACCCGGCACGTACTACGTGACCTGCGGCCTCCACCCGATGATGAACCTCACGGTCGTGGTCCTGCGCTGACCGTGGCCGCCGGCAACCCATTGACCACTCCCACAACACATTGGCCGAGTACTCGGAAGGAGGGAAACCATGCGTTCTAGCGTCAAGCACCTGCGTTACGTGCTGGGCTCGCTCAGCGCAGTGCTGTTCAGCGCAGCCGCCGCCGCCAGCGTCTAACCGCGAAGGCCGATGAGGTTCCGTGCGGGCCGGCGCAACCCGACCTCGGGCAGCGCCGGCCCGCACGCCCGGGACCCGCATGCACTGAGGCAGTCGCACTCGCGATCGCACAAGGACGGAACGAAGCGATGTTCGAGACAGGCGTACGGCAGTTCCGGCTGGCGCTGGGCATGGCCCAGGGGCGGCGGCTTGACCCGCGCAACGTCGAGCGGCTTGTCGACGACGTGCTCGCGACCGTGGCCGAGTTCGGCGAGGCGGGTGCGGACGCGGCCGAGCTGGTCGAAGGGCCGTCGACCAATCCTCAGGACCGGCTCGAGTTCACCAACAACAACGTGCGCCGGACAGCGCAGAGGCTCGCCGCGCAGTCACCGTTTTACGCGCGCCACTTCAGCTCCGCACAGATCGACCCGGCCAAGCTCGACGTCGCGGGGCTGCGGGCGATCCCGGTTACGGTCAAGGCGGACCTGATCGAACGGCCTGCGGATTTCC
>JASIBJ010000434.1 GCA_030045215.1 Streptosporangiaceae bacterium
CAGAAGCCGCCGAGCGCTGACCGCCGCAGACTAAGCGACTCGGCGCGCGGTCAGAGACAGCCTTGCGCACCGTTGCAATACCGAGCACGGCCGTCGGCGACGCTGATAATCGGGCGGGCAGGCCTTGCGCCGGGATCGTGTCTGGTGCGTCGCCGCGGCAAGGATGCCTCGATTCCCCGAGAGAAGGAGCAGATAGATGTCAGGCAGGGTCGAAGGCAAGGTTGCCTTCATCACCGGCGCGGGGCGCGGTCAGGGGCGCAGCCATGCGATCCGCCTGGCCGAGGAGGGCTGCGACATCATCGCCGTCGACGTTCTTGAGGACTATCCGACGGTCCGCTACGCGATGTCCACCCAGGCCGAACTCGACGAGACCGTTCGCGCTGTCCAGGCGCTCGGCCGCAGGATCGCTGCGGCCAAAGCTGACGTGCGCGACGCCGCGACGCTCGGGGCGACCCTCGACGCCGGCGTGGCAGAGCTGGGCAGGCTGGACATCGTCTGCGCCAACGCCGGGATCTACACTGTGCAGCCGTGGGACCAGGTCACCCCGGAGGTGTGGCAAGACACCATCGACACGAACCTGACCGGGGTCTGGAATACCATCGTCGTCGCGATCCCCCACCTCATCGCCGCCGGCGGCGGGTCGATCATCGCCACCAGCTCCACCGCAGGCCTCAAGGGCATGCCCTTCCTCGCCCCTTACGTTGCCACTAAGCATGCCGTGGTCGGCATCTGCCGGTCGCTGGCCAACGAGCTCGCCGGCCATCACATCCGGGTCAACACGGTGCACCCAGCCGGCGTCGATACCCCGATGGTCACCGGCCGGGAGACGCTCGAGCCGTTCGTCAGCCGAAGCCCCGAACTGAGGGCCATCTTTACCAACGGCCTGCCGGTCGAGGCCCTCGACCCGCGCGACGTCAGCAACGCGGTGCTGTGGCTCGCCTCCGAGGAGGCACGCTACGTCACCGGCGCTGCCCTGACGATAGACGCCGGTAACACCATCCGATGACAGTCTCTCTTCTCCGCTGAGGCCCCGTGCTGCCGTAGTGACCGACGGGGACGGACCAGCAAAACGGCCGGCGCCACTCCGGTGTTGCCGCTTTTGGCGCTGTCAGCTAAAGCAGCAGAGACAGATCAGAGAAGATAAAACAGAGAAGACGTTCGGGAGACGCCGATGACAACCATGACTGTCGCCGGCCACACCCACGACCTGGACCCGCAGCGGGTCGAAAATGCTCTGCGCGGGGAACTACCGGAGCCGATCTATGAACACTTCGTCGTGATAAGCGGGCGCCGATGGCCTCCCAAGCAAGTGCTGGCCCTGGTAACCGGCCTCGATCGGGCGGACTTCACCACCCACCAGGCGCGCAGCGCACTGACTCGCCTCGGATTCACCGCCAGCAGGGCGCCCCGCCGGAGAAGCGGCAACCTCGGCGACTCCGCAGGCGCTCAGCCGCGGCCCGCGAATGCCAGAACTGCGGTGCCACCGCAGTCGCCGGTTGAGGCCCTACGGCCGTTCATCGGACAGTGGGTCGCCGTGATACTGGGCTGGTAGCTCAGGCCGACGCCGACGGACGCGTGGCTGCACGCGCTGAGCACGAGGGCTAACAGGATCGCCAGCGCTCCGAAGGCAAGACCGTTGCGTCGCATGAGATGTGATTCATCCGTCGTTTCACCGAGACGCCGGATCTTCCGGCTTACCCCTTTTTGACCAGACGTTCGCGAGGCGCAGATGGTTGACGGGCCGATTTAACGCTTCTGCCGGCGGCGGTGCGCGTGGTGCCGGGGCCCAAGGCAGCATCGATGGCCGGCCGGGGCGCGGGTGAGTTTCACGTTCGTGCAGATGCATCTGTGGCAGAACGGCCAGGTCGACGCCAAGTTAGAAGCTCCACGGCACCGGCCCGCGAAGGGAACTGTTTGCGTCGATGTGCCGGTCCCTGGGAGTGCGAGTTGTGGACGTCCCTGTCCTTAGGGCGAAGTGCTGAAGGCAAGTAAGGATTCCGGCCGATGCGGGCGGGCGGGCCTTAGGGCGAATCTCGGTCATGACGGAGCCGGGCAGGCCCCACGGTCGAGGAGGAGTCCGATGTTCCTACCCGTTCCGCGGGAGATGGCCGCTCAGCACGGCACAGAGCTGCGAAGGCTGCCAACCGCGGAGACGGCGGACCGGTCCAGTGGGCGCACGTGACCGGCGAGCGACTGCCGTGCAGCGCGGCACCCGAGCTGTTCTTCGCCGACGATCCCTGTAGCATCGCGCGAGCCAGGAGGATGTGCGCCAGCTGTCGGGCTCGGGCCGCCTGCCTGGATGGCGCGCTTCAGCGTCGCGAACCATGGGGCGTCTGGGGCGGCGAACTCCTCCTGAATGGCGTCGTCATTGCCGCAAAGCGACGCCCCGGCAGACCACGCAAGTCCGTAATTGCGGCCTGAGACAAGGACTAGCCACTCGCCCGGCTGGCGTCGGCACGCTGACGGCGGATGTTCCCTGGCGCGCGCTGATGGCCTCGTCTCGGCGGATGCGGTCCCGCACCGGCGTGGCCACGTCATGCCGCCGTCCCCGATGCTGGAATGGCTCCGTTCGTCAGCTTGTTCGATAAGATAATGCCGGAGCCGGCTGGCTGGCCGCGCCTGGACGGCCTAGCCAGGTAAGACGACGTGGAAGCCGAGTCGGCCGCCGGGAAGTCAGGCAAGGAGGCCACCGATGCGCCGCATGAAGGCCGCAAGGGCCACTGCAGCGACCGAGGTAAGCAAGCCCGATGAGCAGTGGCGGCAAGAACTGAGTCGCCAGCAGTACGACGTGCTGCGCCGGGGCCGCACAGAGCCCCCCTTCACCGGTGAATACGTCCATGCGAAGCGGAACGGTAGCTATTGCTGCGCGGGCTGCGGGAATGTGCTGTTCCGCTCGGACGCCAAGTTCGAATCCGGAACGGGCTGGCCGAGCTTCTACGAGCCGGCCGTAGCCGGGTCCGTTGAGCTGCGCGCTGATCACAGCTTGCTCATGCGCCGCACTGAGGTGATATGCCGCCGGTGCGGCGGCCACCTGGGCCATGTCTTCGGCGACGGGCCGGCTCCGACTGGTAAGCGCTATTGCATCAACTCCTGCGCGCTGGCCTTCGATGCCGCGGCCCCTGCCCACGGTCACAACAACGGCGAGCCCGCCAGCTGACGCGCCAGGTGCAGCGGTCCGATTCCAGCGGCCAACGGCCAGCTGTCGCTGGTGGACGTGGTGCTGGACCGGGCTTTGATGACAACGGGCCTGTTTGAGGAGTTCGACGTCACCGGCAAGATGCTTGGCGTCGCGCCGCTAGACCAGCCGAGCGGCATCGCTCGCCGGCGAATGCTACGTGCATCGCGGCGCCAGCCCACCATTCGTGCCGAGGAGGACTCCGGGCGGACGGACGTCAATGGCCTGAGACCTCACGTGCTGCTGCCCGCAGCGCTGGCCGTCGTTGTCAGGCGGTGGTCCGGCACCAACCGGCCCGCTGATATCACCTAGGCCACGTCTAGACCCAGGCTTGAGGGCTGTCGGTGAGGACGGCGACCGACGGGGGAAGTTCGCCGGACACAATGTCCGCGAGCGTCACCGACTCAAGAACGGCCCGCTCGTTCGCCCGCAGTGCAATCCACACTCGCTGCAGCGGCGCGGCAGCCCCTGGATAAGTCACGTTTTCCGGGCGCTCTCCGCGCACGCCGAGGAGCTGGCCGTCGATCGCGCGGATGATGTCGGCGAGCGAAATCTCTGAGGCCGGCCTGGCCAGCCAGAAGCCGCCGTCCGGTCCACGCTGGCTACGCACGATGTTGCTGCATCGCAGGTGCGTCAGGATCGACTCGAGGAACTTGCCAGGGATGTTCTGCGCCTGTGCGAGTTGCTCGGCAGTCAAGTGACCATCGTGCGCGGCTGCCAGTTCGATGGCAGCGCGCACCGCATAGTCGGCGCGTGCAGACAGTCGCATGACCATGACGACCATTATGCAGCTTCCCGATCGGAATACTGACATCCCGATAGTTCATGATCATCCGGGCTGCCGGGGCGGCGTGCCTGTGTCCACGGCCACGACACCCTGGACCAGGACGCCCCCACCCGGCGAGATTCCGCTGCTAATTTCGCCCAGTTCCCCGCAACCGGCCGGACCGCTACGCAGTCATCGGGGTATGAGGCACTTAGCAGCAGAGCGGGCCGCGGGCCTGCGGCACGCAGCGCTGTCGGCCGTGGCACTGATGGCGATCACTGGCTGCGCCACGGCCGTGGCGCCAGGCGCGCAGCACACGGCAGCTCGCTCCGCAGCTGCCACGGCCGCCGCGGCCGCCGGGTGCAGGAGCAGCGTGCTGCACCTGGCCGGCGGCCGGGAGGGCGCGAGCGAGACCGCGATCGGGTTCATCGAATTCACCAACACCGGATCGCGGCCGTGCGCGCTGCGCGGATATCCGCGGCTGGCGTTGATCTGGCAGGGTCGGCGGCTGCCCGTGCGCGACGTACGGCCTGCCGGCCTGCTGCTCAAGGTTGCCGTGCTGGCGCCCGGCAAGGCGGATTCCGCGCAGCTAATGGTCGCGTGGTCGAACTGGTGCGGCCCGCGGGTGAGTCTGCTGTCAGTGCGGATCGCTATTCCCGGCACCGGCACGATGACCATGCCGTTCAACGGGCCGCCCGATTGGCACTACACGCCGCAATGCGTGCAGCCTGGCCAGCCGTCGGAGCTGCGTGTGACGGCCGCATACGCCGGTGCCTAAGTCTGCCTCCGCCCGATTTGCCGCGCCGTGCTCCGTACCGCCGTTCACGCTCCGGGCTCGGGCGCCAGAGTGCGCAACGGCACCCAGCCCTCCTGGCCCGCCGCGTTGCTTACCCATGCCCAGCCGCTCGGGTCGTCGCGTTTAACCAAGGTCAGCGCCTCTCCAGCGGTGGTTGGTAGCTCGGTCGTTTCGTAGCCCACGAGGGCGACGGCGGGATCGGACGACATATCGAGGCAGCGTTCGGGGACCCATCCGACGCCGTCGGCGGTGGTGACGAAGACGAACTCGGGCCATTCGGTGTCGCGCCGGCCGACCTGCACGCGATCGCCCGACACCACGTGGATCGGCGGCCGGGCCGGGATGGAGTGACTCGAGACGGCGCGGAACGTGGTCACATTGACATCGTGACGCTGCGGTGATCCCGCGGCCACACAAAACGCCCATGTCCGGGCTGTATCTGTCGTGATGAGTCCCTGCACGCGATGAAGCAGTTGGCTTGTATCAGCGGCCGGGAGCGCGAGGTGAGCCAAGTACGCGACCGCATGACCACGAGCGTCTGATTACGGATCAGAAGGTCGGGAGTCGAGTCTCTCTGAGGGCGCGTATGACTGTTGGTTCCGAACCCGAAGGACGCTGGTGTCGAGTCTGGCCGGGCCAGCTCGGGCGTAATCCGCTCGACAGCTGCGGGTCGGCGAGGGCCGGTCTCCATCGGGGCGAGGGGGCCATCGCCCCGATGGGCGAGGGCCCCCTCGCCGGCGCTTCCGACAGCGTGAGGCTGCGCGGGCCCGCCGAGGAGGACTAGATGAGCCGCATCGGGCGGATAGCCTGCACCGGCGCTTTCAGCCCGAACGCGGGTGGGCGCAAGGTAAT
>JASIBJ010000435.1 GCA_030045215.1 Streptosporangiaceae bacterium
TCTTCGCGACCGGCGACCGGGCTGAGGAAGCTCGCGCGGCAGGCGCGGACTACGTGGGCTCCGATGAGCTGATCGAGCGGGTCCAGGGCGGGTTCCTTGACTTCGATGCCGTCGTCGCCACCCCGGACCTGATGGGCAAGGTTGGCCGGCTTGGGCGCGTTCTCGGCCCGCGCAGCCTTATGCCGAACCCGAAGACCGGCACGGTCACGATGGATGTCGGCAAGGCCGTCACCGACATCAAAGGCGGCAAGATCGAATTCCGCGTCGATAAGCACAGCAACCTGCACCTGATCATCGGCAAGACCTCGTTCACGGATCGTGCCCTGCTTGAGAACTACGCGGCGGCGATCGACGAGGTGATCAGGCTCAAGCCGTCGGCGGCCAAGGGCCGGTACGTCAAGAAGGTTGCCATCACGACAACGATGGGCCCCGGCATCCAGGTCGACCCGAGCATGACCAGGGGCCTGACCGCTGCCCTTGACGAGCAGCCCGCAGGCTGAGGTGAGGCCGTGGCCCGGCCGTTTCGGCCGGGTCACCGAACGGCGTGCCCTGACCGCATCCGTACACGGGAGACGGCGGTGACGACGGCATGGCGCACGGTGGCCCGCCGACCGGATTTGGCCACGTGCCTGTTTGCCGCGTACGCTTAAGGCAGCCAAAGACCGTCGGCTGTCGCCGCGTGCATACGCGGTGGCCGAAGGCTCGCGGTTGCGAGCGGCCCGCGCAGGTGACCTGGTACCGGCAGCGCGTTAGCGCCCAGCCGGACGCGCCTCGTACGCCTGCGTGCGGGGCGTTTCGCATGCCGCAGGCCCTTCCCGACGCACGACATTACCGGGCCCGCCGTGCGGTACCCCGGAACGAGAGGGGAGGCCCATGGCGAGGGCAGACAAGGTGACCGCGGTCGCCGAGCTGACCGAGCGATTCCACAACTCATCGGGCGCAGTGCTGACCGAATATCGCGGCCTGACCGTCGCGCAGATCGCCGAGTTGCGCAGGTCGCTGAGAGACAACGCATCGTTCTCGGTCGTCAAGAACACGCTGACCAAGATCGCGGCGGCCGAGGCTGGCGTGACCCCCGAGCTGACGGATCTGCTGACCGGGCCATCGGCCATCGCGTTCGTGCATGGCGACGTGGTCGAGGCAGCCAAAGGGCTGCGCGACTTCGCCAGGACCTACCCGTTCCTGGTGATCAAGGGCGGCGTGCTCGACGGAAAGCCGCTCACGCCCCCGGAGATCGTCAGGCTCGCGGACCTGGAGTCGCGCGAGGTGCTGCTGGCCAAGCTGGCCGGCGCGATGAAGGCCTCGCTGGCGGGCGCGGCGGGCACGTTCGCGGCGCTTCCGCAGCAGATGGCGCGCCTGCTCGCAGCCTTGGAGCAGAAGCGGGCCGAGGGCGGCGATGGCGCCGGCGTTCCGGCAGCTGGCGGCCCCAGCCCGGATGGGCAGGCGCCGGAGGCGGCGGAGGCGACCGCCGACAGCTCGGAGAGCTAACCAGTCACCACGGGTGACACGACCAGAACCCGCAGGTGGCTGCACGGCCATCGGCGACATACGGAATGAAACGGGAAGAGGAAGCACCGCAATGGCAAAGATCAGCACGGACGACCTGCTTGAGGCGTTCAAGGAGATGACGCTGATCGAGCTCTCTGAGTTCGTGAAGCAGTTCGAGGAGACCTTCGACGTCAAGGCCGCCGCGCCTGTGGCCGTGGCCGCGGCCGCCCCCGGCGGTGCCGGTGGCGCCGCCCCAGCCGAGGAGGCGGAGGAGAAGGACGAGTTCGACGTCATCCTCGAGGCCGCTGGCGAGAAGAAGATCCAGGTCATCAAGGAGGTCCGCACGCTCACCAGCCTGGGGCTCAAGGAGGCCAAGGATCTGGTCGACGGCGCGCCCAAGCCGCTGCTGGAGCGGGTCAACAAGGAGACTGCCGACAAGGCCAAGGCCGCCCTGGAGGGCGCTGGCGCCACAGTCACGCTCAAGTAACCGATTGGGGGCTCGTCGCTGCCGTGATTGCGGCCGCGGCGGGCCCCTGGAGCTCGGCTGGACCCTCGCCCGCCGGACAAGTGACGGGCGGGCTGACCAGCGGGGGAACAAATTTGCGGCCCCCGGCGTTTGCCTCTTCGGCAGAACCTAGAGCGATACCCCGCCCGGTCAGCTACCAAACACAAAAGTTAGTGTGAGCTTCGTCACGTAGCTCCAGCGAGCGACACAAGCCGTCCAGGACTTGACGTTTCGCTCTACAGGAGCGATGCTCCAATGCAACCGTGAACATCATAGTGACGTACAGTTGACCAGCGGTGTGTCCTTCGACTACACTGCCAATTTGCGCTGCACCAACTCGTCCTCGGCTCCCACAACATCCCCCAGCGGCGTCGTAGTAGCCGCAGGGCGTTTCGCGTGCGCGCGGTGCACCGTCCGCCACAAGCTCGGAAGGACCCCTGTTGGCAGCCTCGCGCAGCGCCTCAGCTACCGCTACTGGTCCCCGTCGTGTTTCCTTCGCTCGCATCCACGAGCCTCTAGAGGTTCCCAGCCTCCTTGCTCTGCAGACTGAGTCATTTGACTGGCTGCTCGGCAACGAGCGCTGGCGTGCCCGGCTCGAGGCGGAGAAGCAGGCGGGTCATAAGAACCTCCCGGAGCAGTCCGGCCTCGAGGAGATCTTCGAGGAAATCAGCCCGATCGAAGACTTCACCGGAACCATGTCGCTCTCGTTCCGTGACCATCGGTTCGAGCCGCCCAAGTACTCCGCCGAGGAGTGCAAGGACAAGGACATGACGTACTCCGCGCCGATGTTCGTCACCGCGGAGTTCATTAACAACTCCACCGGGGAGATCAAGAGTCAGACGGTCTTCATGGGCGACTTTCCGCTCATGTCCGTCAAGGGCACTTTCATCATCAACGGCACCGAGCGTGTCGTGGTTTCACAGCTCGTCCGCTCGCCCGGCGTGTACTTCGACCGGCAGGTCGACAAGACGTCGGACAAGGACATCTACAGCTGCAAGGTAATCCCGTCCAGGGGCGCCTGGCTCGAGTTCGAGATCGACAAGCGCGACAGCGTCGGCGTCCGCATCGACCGCAAGCGCAAGCAGAGCGTCACCGTGCTGCTCAAGGCCCTCGGCTGGGACGAGGCCAAGATCCTCGACCGGTTCGGCCAGTTTGAGTCCATGCGGGCCACGCTGGAGAAGGACCACACCACCGGGCAAGACGACGCGCTGCTTGACATCTACCGCAAGCTGCGTCCCGGCGAGCCGCCGACGAAGGAGTCGGCTCAGGCCCTGCTGGAGAACCTGTACTTCAACCCCAAGCGCTATGACCTGGCCAAGGTCGGGCGCTACAAGGTCAACAGGAAGCTGGGTCTGTCCCAGCCCATCAGTCAGGGGACCCTGACCGAAGAGGACATTGTCGCGACCATCGAGTACCTCGTGCGGCTGCACGGCGGCGAGGAGGAGATGAAGTCCGGCTCCGAGATGATCCCGGTGGAGACCGACGACATCGACCACTTCGGTAACCGCC
>JASIBJ010000436.1 GCA_030045215.1 Streptosporangiaceae bacterium
TCGGCACCCGACACCAGCGCCGCGTACTTCGCCAGCGCGCCCTCGGTGTAGTTCGGCTCGGGCCGCTTCCAGCCGGCCTTGCGCAGGTCAAGCTCGGCCTCGTCGACCTGCAGCTCCAGCCTGCGCTCGGGCACGTCCAGGACGATCGGGTCGCCGTCGGCCACCAGCGCGATGGGCCCGCCTTCGTAGGCCTCAGGAGCGACATGAGCCACGCACGCGCCGAACGTCGCGCCGGAGAACCGGCCGTCGGTCAGCAGCATCACGTCCTTGCCCAGGCCCGCGCCCTTGATCGCCGCGGTAACCGCGAGCATCTCCCGCATGCCGGGGCCGCCCCTGGGACCCTCGTACCTGATGACCAGCACGTCGCCCTTGGCGACCTTGCCCGAGGTCACGGCCTCGAAGCAGTCCTCCTCGCGGTCGAACACGCGGGCGCGGCCGGAGAACCGCAGGGTCTCGATGCCCGGCGTCTTCACTACCGCGCCCCTGGGCGCGAGCGAGCCGCGCAGGATCGCCAGGCCGCCGTCGGGCTTGAACGCGTCCTCCACCCGCCGGACCACGTTGCCGTCAGGGGCCGGGGCATCCCTCAGGTTCTCCTCCATGGTCCGCCCGTTGACGGTCATCGCGTCGCCGTCGATCAGGCCGGCGTTGAGCAGCTCGCGCAGGATCACCGGCACGCCGCCCGCCTGGTCCAGCTCGCTCATCACGTAAAGGCCGGACGGGCGCATCGACGCGATGACCGGCGTGCGCCGCGACACCGCATCGAAGTCGTCCAGGGTCAGCTCGACGCCGGCCTCGTGCGCGATCGCCAGCAGGTGCAGCACCGCGTTGGTCGAGCCGGCCGTGGCCATCACCACGGTCGCGGCGTTGAGGAATGCGTTGCGGGTCATGATCTGGCGCGGCCGCAAGTCATGCGCCAGCGCCTGCACGACCGAGAAACCGGTGCGCCGGGCCAGGCCGGTCCGCTCGGCCGACACCGCCGGGGCCGAGGCCTCGCCCGGCAGCGTCATGCCGAGCGCCTCGGCGCAGGTCGACATCGTGTTGGCCGTGTACATGCCCGCGCACGAGCCGGCGCCGGGGCACGCGGCCCGCTCGACCGTCAGCAGTTCCTCGTCCGACATGCTGCCGGCCGAGTGCTCGCCGACCGCCTCGAACACGTCCTGGATCGTGATGGCCTTGCCGTGCACGACGCCGGGCAGGATCGTGCCCCCGTACAGGAAGATCGACGGGATGTTCAGCCGCGCGCAGGCCATGAGCATGCCCGGCAGCGACTTGTCGCAGCCGGCGATCGCGACCAGCGCGTCGAACCGCTCGGCATTCACCATCAGCTCGACGGAGTCCGCGATGACCTCGCGGCTGACCAGCGAGGCCTTCATGCCCTCGGTGCCCATCGAGATGCCGTCGGACACCGCGATCGTGCCGAACTCCAGCGGCACCGCGCCCGCCTGGCGCACGCCCTCCTTCGCGGCTGCCGCCAGCCCGTTGAGGTGGACGTTGCAGGGAGTGACCTCGTTCCAGGACGAGGCGACCGCCACCTGCGGCTTGGTCAGGTCCTCTTCCGACAGCCCGACGGCGCGCAGCATGGCGCGGGCCGCGGCACGCGACGGTCCGGTCGTGAGCGGGCCGGACCGCGGCCGGGGCAGCGGGGTAAATGGGGACGTCATACTGCCTCCGAAATCTCGTGCTCGGCCGCCCGCACGGGCGTGCCCGGCCGGGCGAGCTGATCACCATCGGTCAGTGCCTGCGCGCCCGCGCGCAGCAGGCCGTACACGACGCCATCCGCCAGAGCCTCCCACGAGGCGGTGACGATGTCGTCGGACACGCCCACGGTCGTCCACTCACCGTCGGCATCCGCCGAAGTGAGCATGACCCTGGTAACCGCGCTGGTGGCCGCGCGGCCGTCGAGGATCCGCACCTTGTAGTCGACCAGGTGAATGCCGGCCAGCGCTGGGTAGACCTCCGCCAGCGCGCGGCGCAGCGCCTGGTCGAGCGCGTGCACGGGCCCGACGCCCTCGCCGACCGCCACCACCCGGCCGGCCCCGTCGGGACCAGCGCCGAGTTGCAGCCGCACGATCGCCTCGCTGCGGTCAGCGGTACCGGCACGCTCGATCACGACCCGGTACCCCTCGAGCTCGAACCAGGACGGCAGGACCCCGGCGCTCTTGCGCACCAGCAGCTCGAACGAGGCGTCGGCGGCCTCGAACGCGTAGCCCCGGTGCTCGGCCTCCTTCACCTGCTCGAGCACCCGGCCGGCGAGCGACGGGTCAGACGACAGGTCGAGCCCGAGTTCGGCCGCCTTGGCCAGCACGTTGCTGCGCCCGGCCAGCTCGCTGACCAGGACCTGAGCCTCGTTGCCGACGGCTCCGGGATCGACGTGCGAGTACGCGTCCGGCCGCCGGGCGATGGCCGAGGCGTGCAGCCCGGCCTTGGTCGCGAACGCCGAGGAGCCGACGTAGGGCTGGCGCGCCTCGAACGGCAGGTTCGCCACCTCCGCGATGGTCCGCGCGGTCGAGGCCAGGGCGGCCAGACGGCCGGAGGGCAGCAGCGAGTGCCCGCGCTTGAGCTCGAGGCTGGCGATGACCGAGAACAGGTCGGCGTTGCCGCAGCGCTCGCCGTAGCCGTTCGCCGCGCCCTGCACGTGCAGCCCGCCCGCCGCGACCGCGACGACCGAGTTGGCCACCGCGCACGAGGCGTCGTTGTGGAAGTGCACCCCGACCGCGGTGCGGGAGCGGTCAGTGACCTCGGCCACGATCCGGCCGACGTCGTCAGGCAGCGTGCCGCCGTTGGTGTCACACAGCACCAGCGTGTCCGCCCCGGCCTCCGCGGCCGCGGCCAGCACGTCGAGCGCGTACCCCCGGTCGGCCTGGTAGCCGTCGAAGAAGTGCTCGGCGTCAAACACGACCCGCCGGCCCGCCCCGGCCATGTAGGCGACCGAGTCGGCGACCATCGCCAGATTCTCCGCCCGCGTCGTCCGCAGGGCCTCATCCACGTGCAGCGTCCAGGCCTTGCCGACGAGCGTGACGATTGGCGTCTCCGCGGCCAGCAGCGCCGCCAGCGACACGTCGTCCTCCACGAGCCGGCCAGGCAGCCGGGTCGCGCCGAACGCGGCCAGCGTCGCGTGCCGGAATGACAGGTGCTTGGCCCGCGCGAAGAACTCCGCGTCCTTCGGGTTGGATCCCGGCCAGCCGCCCTCGATGACATCCACGCCCAGCTCATCCAGGGCCGTGGCCACGCGCAGCTTGTCGGCCACGGTCAGGTCAAGGCCGACCTGCTGCGAGCCGTCCCGCAGCGTGGTGTCGTAGATCTCTACCTTCGGCTCGGCCATCAGGCACCTCCCCCGTCCAGGTAGCGCAGCAGCGCCTGCTCCCACTCGGCCGTGCTGGCCGGCCGGCCGGCCGGGCCGCCGGCCAGCACCGCGTCCACGGCCGCGTCCAGATCAGCGGCGGCGGCGTCCTCGCCCAGGTGCGAGAGCATGAGCGCGGCCGACAGCACGGCCCCGGCCGGGTTGGCCCGGCCCGTTCCGGCGATGTCGGGGGCGGAGCCGTGAACCGGCTCGAACACCGACGGGCCGGTCAGGTCCGGGTTCAGGTTCCCGCTCGGTGCGAG
>JASIBJ010000437.1 GCA_030045215.1 Streptosporangiaceae bacterium
TGGAAGCTGCGGACCACGCTGTCAGTGTTCGGGCCGAAGACTCCATCTATCTCCAGCCAGCCGCTGCGCGAGTGAAGCTGGCTTTGCACGGCTTCGACAGCATCTCCGGCGCTGCCGGTTGACACCTCGATGATGAGCGCCGGCCAGGTCTGGTTGCCGACCTTGCCGTCTACCGTCAGGCTGTGCTCGGCCTGGAAGGCCCGGACTGCAGCCTCGGTCTTCGGCCCGAAGATGCCATCGACGGCCAGCAGCCCGTTCGCAGCGGTAGTCGTTGACGAGGGGGCTTCCGCAACTGTGGTAGCCGATGCCCGGGTCCGCCGCCTGAAGAGTCCCCGTGACCGGGCTGACTGCTCCGCGGGTCCGGAGCTGGCGGTCGCTGCTTGTAAGTGCGCGTTGAGTAAGTACTGGATGCTCCGGACGTTCTCACCGGTCGAGCCCTGCTGCTCGAGCGGCCAGGTCAGTGCCATGATTCGCCCTTTCGCCGTTGTTCCGCGTTACGACAAATGCTGTAGGCCATTCCTCCGCGCGGAGTATGCGCCCGGCGTTGCGACATGGTCAAGCGCCTTCGATGTCTTCCCGCTATCGGAGGCGACGAGGCGGGTGCCTGCGCCTCGGTTCCGCCAGCCGGATTGTCATCGGCCGTACCGCGCGCGAGCGGGGAGCGGGGCCATGGGTCGGGCCGGAGCGGACCGGCGGAGGCCCGGGACGAGCAGGAGCGTGACGGCGGTCGACGCGGCCGCCATTGCGCCCATGCCAGTAGCGGGGGGCAGCCAGCACGCGACCGCCCCCGCGATGAGTGCGCCAATGGCCTGCCAGATCATCACGCCGTTGGCATGCAGGCCAAGCACCTGGCCCTGGATCGCCTCGTCGGTGTGCTGGATCAGGCGGTCCTGCAGGGTCAGCGATGCCGCATAGCCTGCCGAGGCGAGAAATGCCAGAGGGACCGCGATGGCCAATGGCGGGCCGAGAAAGAAAAGCAGGTACGGCACCGCCAGTAGCAGCCGCAGCGGCGCTATGAGCCGGTTCCGCCACCCCGGCGGCATGAACCGCCCTACCAGAGCTTCGCCCGCCACCGCCCCGGCCGCGGTCGCGGCGAAGAGCCAGCCTGCTACCGCCCCGTGGCCGACGGAGGCCGAGTGTGCGTAGGGAATGAACAGCGACTCGCAGCCCACGATCAGGCCGTTCGGCACCCATAGCGCGAGGTACAACGGCCGGGTGACGGGCGACTGGAACAGCCGCCAGTTCACCGCTGCGGTGCGGCCGACCACATCCAGGGTGTGGCCCGAGCCGGAGCCACGGGCAGTGCGCGCCGGGCGGGCGCGGATCCCGAGCCGTACGCTGGCCACCGCCAGCAGGTCGGCTAGCGCAGCAAGAAAGAAAAGGTCCCGTGGCGACAGCCACAGCAGGGCGAGACCGCCCGCCCCGTACCCGACCACCTGCATGCCTTCTGCCAGGTTCATCGTCGACCGCGCCAGTATGTACGATCCCTCGGGGACGATTTCGCGGACGAGCGCCCACCTGGTCCCGCCGAACATCGCATACACCGCGTACGGGATCGCCAGCAGGCCGAACCGCGCCTGCCAGGGCATCCCCGGCACCAGCTGCAGCGCGTCGGAGACCAGTGCCGCCCCCATCTGGCACATCAGCGCCGTCCTGGGCCTGACCCGGTCCGAGGACGCGAGCAATAGCTGTGATACCACCAGGGACACCAACGGCCCGCCGAAAATCGACAGCCCGCTCAGCACGGCCGACCGGGTCGCCTCGTACGTGATAGTCGCCAGCGCCAGCCCGGACGCTGCCACCGAGATCACCACCACGCAGAAGTTCGCGAACAGGACGCGGAACTCGCGGATTGCGAACAGCGACCGGTAGGTGGTCGCGGCTGGCGCAGAGGACACGCGGAAAATGCTGCCGGCTGAACGGGCTGGCCCATAATGATTCGCGTGAGCGCGAAACATCTCAGTGGTGGCGGCCCACGGCGGAGAGCCGAGGAGGCGAGATGGGGCAGAGCTGGGCGGTAAGCGCCGACCTCCTAGCACGGAGCAGGTTCGTGGTCTCCCCCCTCAGCGAGACGGTCGCCGCGCTGATGGTCCTGAGCAGGCCATACCCCCCTGGCACGCCGTGGATCCGGTCGTTCCGCGCGTTGCATCGCGAGGCTTGCCTCAGCATGCTGGCGGAGGACGAGCTGCGCGCCGTCGTGGCCGGCCACATGTGGCGGCCGCGGTGCGGCCAGGTGCCTGGCTGGATAGCGGACTTCCTCGCGCTGCCGCCGCTGGGCAACGGCGCCACGTTCACCGACGAGCTGGACCAGCTCGCGGCCTGGGACGACGATCGGGTCAGAGCGGAGATACGCCAGTTCGCCTGCGGCCCGCTGCCGTCAGCGCTCGGCCGTCCCGGACTGCGCGACGCCGTCGCGGAAGTGCTCCGCTGGGTGTGGACCACGACCCTGGTGTCCGACTGGCCGCGGCGGCGGCGGGTCCTTGAGGCCGACATTCTCACCCGGGCCAGCAGGCTGGCGAGTCACGGGTGGGCCGGGGTGTTCGACACCCTGTCGCCGCACTCCTCCTGGCTCGGCGGCGGGCGCCTGCAGATCAACGGGTACGAGCTTCCGGACCGGGATCTGTCGGATGCCCGTGAGCTAGATTTCGTGCCCGTCCACAGCTACACCGGCTGGGACATGCTGGAACCTCCCCACCGGTACGCGCTCGTCTATCCCGTGAGCGGGGCGCTTGCCGACACCGGAAGCGCGCGCTCAAGCACAGACGGCCTAGCGCGCCTCATCGGCCCGAACCGGGCCCGCATCCTGCGGCTTCTCGATGAGCCCCGCTCCACCACGCAGCTTGCCGCGCTCACCGAGCTGCCGCTCGGCGCGGCCGGCAACCACCTCCGCGTACTGCTGGAGGCAGGCGCCATCCTGCGGCGACGCGCTGGCCGCGAGGTCCTGTACTGGCGCACCTCCCTCGGCGACGCCCTCGCTGCCTCCAGCCGCTGACATCACCAGGGCCCGCCTCACTGCCACCAGCGGAACCACCGGGTGAAGTGCACCAACGCGTGATCAAAGGCCCATGGCGCCTGCTTGATGCCCGAGCAGGTGTTGCTGTCCGCCTGGCCCAGACAGCTCTTCGGTCCTTGGTTGTCTCGCTGGATCGCCCAGATGGACAGGAAGTTCATCTGCTTCTTCAGCTCGAATGCCAGCATCACGCGGGCGTCATGAAGCGTCGTGGTCTCGTCCTTGCCGAAGTCAGAGATGCCCGGCAGCATCGTCATGGCCTGCATCCGCCAGATCTGGCGAGAGCTCTTATGCGGATACAGCCTGGCCAGTTCGGCGTGCACGGCGTTCGCGCAGGTGATGGCAGTCCGGCTCATATTCATGACGCCTTCATGCGGCAGGTAGTAGTCGAAGACCATGATGTTGACCGAATACACCCGTACACCGTCGGCGATCGCGTTTCGCAGCACCGATAGCCCCGCCTGACCCAGCCCGCTAGGTTCCACTGGCAGAGTGAACTGGATCTGGAGCCGGATTCCGCGCTGAGCCGCCCATCGTTGCGCGATCGCGATGGCCTCGTCGCGCCGGTTGATTCCGGCCGCGTAGGTTTCGGCGTTGGACTCGACGTCCATGTCCAGCCGGGTCACCCGCAGTGTCTTCACGACCTGCTCGTAGACGGCCGCGATCTGCTGAACGCTGGCGCACGAGTCGGCGATCTCGGTTCCGTGATCATGGGACCCGAATGTGTCGGCGCTGTATCCGCCGAACGACGGGATTACGTTTCCGCCAAGCCGGCGCAGGCTGGCGATGTCGGCGTTGTAATAGCTCAGCGGCTGGCTGGCCGTGCCGTTCCAGTCCACCGCGCAGGACTTGGTTCCCTTGGACTGAAGGAACGCGATCGTCATGAACCGCGCGCTCGACGCCTTGGCCGTCGCGGTAATGCTGGGCGTGTCAGGAGCGAGGTAGGACTCGTAATACGGTGCGTACAGCCGATACGGCAGGGGCCGGGCCCCGGGCGAGAAGTGCGCGGGCGCGGCCGATGCCGCGGGCGCGCCGGCGAGCAAGGCGAGGGCGGGCATCGCGACCATAGCCAGCCGGAATCGAGCTTGCATAGCATCTCCTGACGGCTCGCCCGGCTGACCGGACCGGCGGGCCAGCGCCGCGAGTGCAACGGGGTCAGAGCAGTCTATTAGGAAAGTTTCCTAATGTTTAGGGCAATCTGCGAACTGCCGCGGCGAGGTCACGAGCAGTGACGGGGCGACTCACGCTGCGGCGCATCAGCTGCAGAGGTGAGATGTCAGGCGGCGTAGACGGTGTCAGGCAGGTACCCGACCTGCTTCAGGATCGCGAACTGGTCCTGGAGCGTCAGGATCTCGACAACCTTCCCGTCCCGGAAATGCCAGATCGCGGTGTCCCGCACCTGCACCGGCTTGCCGGTGGCGGCTACTCCGCCGTATTCGCCGTTATGGGTTCCGCGCCACACCAGCGTGACGGCGAGCTTGTCGGCCGAGACGAACATGTCTTCGATTGTCGTGGTCAGGCCGGGGAAGCCCGTGAGCCGGTCGCGGATCCTGCCTACCGGCCCGGCCACGCCGACATGGACTCCGTTCGTCGTTAGCTCGTCGCTGAAGATGTCTTCGGCCATCGCGAGATTTCCTGTCCATCCTTCGGTGAACCACTGCCGGGCGATCTGCAGGTACTGCTGGCTGGCTTCCAAGTCTGGCTGGCTCATCATGACTCCTCTGGACCTCGATGCGGATGTTCTGACTGGCGTTTGCCGAGGGTGTCTGCCCCGCCGCACGAGGGTTGAGTCGCCTGACCGCAAGTCCGGGCCGGCAGCCCGTAGACCGGCATGCCGCCGCCAAATGCGACGCTAGTAAGCCGCCGTGCCTCTGGCTTGAGTCATACGACTGAGGCTTTTCACGCCCGGCGAGCGGCAGTCGTCCGGCTGCCCGTGAGCAGAGGAGCTTGAGATGGCGCTGTACCTGATCGCCTTCAACGACGAGTGGGTGCCCGACCTCACGTTGGAGGAGCTGCGCGAGAGGGGCACGGCCGGCCGGGCCGTGATCGAGGAGATGACGGTCGCCGGTGTCTTCGTTTTCAGCGACGGCGGTCTGGACGCGTCGACCGCCGTGTGCAGCGTCGACCCGAGCAGCGGCTCGCCCGTCTTCACCGACGGGCCGTTCGCCGAGACCAAGGAGCACCTCGGCGGTTTCGCGGTCGTCGATGTGCCCGGCGATGCCGAGGCGCGGTATTGGGCCGGCCGGATCGCGGTTGCGGTTGGCTGGCCGCAGGAGGTGCACCGCTTCCCGCATCGCCTGGCGTGAGTGCCGACGCGCCGACTGAAGCTGGCAGGAGCGCCATCCAGGTCACCGCACGTTCAGCCGGTTCGGAGATCCGCCATCGACGACCTGCTGGGTTGAGTATCACCGACGGCGCGCGGTGACCCAGCCCACCAGCGCCCAGGCCGCTACCGTCCAAGCTCCCAGGATCGTATAGGAGATGGCGACGTCGCGGACAAGGCCGACGGTCAGGCTTGCCCGCATGATTTGCGCGAGCGGATAGATGGGCAAACCGCGCTGCACGTCCGCGAGCCACGTCGGCAACTGGTTAATGGGGTAGACGACCGGTGAGAACAGCAGCACGACGAAGATCAGCGCATTGACAATGGCGTTAGTCACCAGCGGGTTAGGGATTGCGATGGCCATCGCGAAGCCGATCGAAATGGCCGCAAGGCTCGCGAGCACGAATGCGGGCGCGACCGCGGGTGACAAGGTGAGGTGCACTCCATAACGCCAGGTCGCGAGCATCAGCGCGGTCACGATTCCGGGCAACGTCATCGCGGTGTAGACAGTGAACGTCGAGGCCACCACCGCCGACCGGGGCGCTGGGAGCGACCAGATGAAATCCCACGACCCGGCCAGTTGCCGTTCGGTGACGATCGTGGTCACTCCGATCAGCGCCGCCGTGATGACGGCGAGAGCGGGTGCGCCGGTCACGATGTAAACGAACGCCGCCTGGGGCGCACGACTGAGGTAACAGCCATAGATGATCGCCATTCCAGCGCCGAACAGGATCTGCGTGAGCACGAACATCGGCAGCAAGTTCCGCTGGGACGCGACGTCGAACCTGAGCATGCTGACATAGCCGGAGAGCCAAGGCCGCAGGCCACGACGGGGGCCGGACCGGGCGGGTCCGAGGATCTCCATTGCGCTGGATGGCACGCCGGTCATGGTCTACCTCCGGTGACTCACTGCCCACGCCGCGACCAGCCCGGCGATGATCGCCCACGCGAGGACGACCGCGTAGCCGCGCACCACGCCGGTGGTCATGCCACTGACGAGCGCAGAGCGCACGATCCCTGCCATCTGTCCAAACGGCAGCCAGAGGTTGAGCTGCGCCAGCCACGCCGGAAGTTGCCGCGCGGGAAACATGACCGGGCTGAAGCCGAAGATGACGAAGATCAGGGACACTGACACGAGGCGGGCGATCATGGGCGCCGGGACGGCGTGCGCGATGGCGTACCCGACGAGCATCCCGGTCAGGCTGGTCAGCAGGATCGCCGGGACTATCTCCGGCGTGACGGTGAAATGTATGTGGTATCGCAGGACCGCAGTCGCGAGTGAGATGGCCACGGCCGGAAGCGAGAGAATGAGCGTGACCGTGAACCACGCCAGCGCCGTTGCGCTGCGCGGAACCGGCATGGCCTGAAGGAACTCGTAGCTCCCGGTCTCGCGCTGATTCGCCACGACCTGCGGCTCGAAGATCAGCCCAGCGGTCACGAGATTCACCACCGGGACGCCGGTCGATATGAACACTGCGGACGCTTTCGGGATGTGGCTGAAGAACAAGCCGATACCCAGCACGAATCCGGCGCCCTGGAGTATCAGGACCGCTGCAAGCACCGGGAGCTGCAACCGGAGATCCGCCAAATCCCACACCAGAGTTCGCCGGTATCCGCGTAGCCAATGCTCTGGCCCGCTGCCGACCGTGGGCAGGCGGGGCCCGGCTCGGTCAGGGACGAACGACTCGGCGCCGGACATCTCAGCTCATGCCATCGTCGTTAACTGACCCGTGCCCAGTCAGTTCGATATACGCGTCCTCAAGCGAGGTGGCACTGAGCGAGTACTCCTCCGCCGCTCCGTTCGTGACCATCCGCTGCGCCCAGTGCACTGCTGCTGAGGCATCTGCCTCGTCGATGACGACGACGAGGTTATGGCCGACCAGGGCCGAGCGGCGCACCAGCCCCGGCAGCTCAGGGCGGAGGCTTCCTGGCGCGAGCATGAGCTGGAGTCGCAGATGGCCGCGGTCACCGGCCTTCATCGACGACGGCGTTCCCTCGGCCAGCAGCTGCCCGTTGTCGATGATGGCCAGCCTGTCGACCGATTTCTCGGCCTCGAGCACGTTATGCGTCACCAGTAGCACCGCCACCCCGAAGCTTCCCAGCTCGCGGATCTGCTGCCAGAGCATTCTGCGGCGCAGCGGGTCCACGTCGTTGGTGGGCTCGTCCAAGATCACGACGCGGCCCGGGCATACGGTAACCATGGCGAAGCCAACCAGTCTCTTCACCCCGCCGGACAGGCTGATGCCGCGCTTGTTCCGCCATTCACCGAGGTCAAGCGCATCGATCAGGTTGTCAGCGCGACGCGCCACCGCCGCCGGATCGCCGCCCCGGACCCGGCCGCACAGAACGATTGCCTCCCTGGCACCGAAGGAGTCAATCGGCACCTGCGCTTGCGGCAAGTACGAGCAGAGCTGTCGTGCCGCGGCGGGATCTTGAACAAGGTCGTCCTGACCCAACATGATCCGGCCCGACGTCGGCTTCAGCAGTCCGATGACTTGCTTGACCAACGTTGTCTTCCCGGCACCGTTCGGCCCGAGTAACCCGTACACCTCTCCCGGCTCTACGTGCAGGGAGATCGCATCGTTCGCGCGAATCCCATTGCGGTAGACCTTGGTGAGGCCATCGACGCGAAGCGTCCAGTCTGCCGCGGCCCCAGTGCGAATGTGGGCGGCCTGGTGATGCAGGTCCGCACTCGCCATCGTGAGCTTCTCTCATCGATTTGCCACACCTTGCCCCCAGTGTTCGGGAGCACGGCGCCGACGAGGAGTGCCGATGGTACTGGCAGCGCGGGACTGAGGTCACCTGCGGCCCTCACAGGGCTTATCGGTTAGAGCGCGGCAATCTGACGGGCCAGGTATCAATACACGGTGGTGGGTCAGAGCCCGAAGTCAGCACCAAGCAGATGACGGCACAGTCCCAGAACGCTCCAGCCCGGGCACGCGACCGCCGCTGCCAGTCCCCGCGTGCGGGCCTGCCAGCAATTCGGTCAAACGCCGGCACCCTGGCATGGCCATCGGGAGTTGACGCCACAGAATCGCCTGATCTGTGCGTCTGGACGGCCCACCAATGCCGGGATGTCTCCGCCTTGAGCGTCCCGGCCATGTCCCGGGCCTTGCGGGCTACCCCGTCAGTTGGATTCCGGGTAAGGCCGCCCGGTGCCGCGGATGTAGATGGGTGTCGGGTGTGCCCCGCCGATGCGCAGGTCATTGTGGAACCAAGAGGCTATGTCCATCCACAGCCGCACGCAGCCATGCGAGGCCGAGTACCACGGCACGGAGGTCTCCCCGTGGATCGCGTAACTGTCGCCGATGAAGAAGACCGGGTTGTACACGGCCCCGAGCGGCACGGTCATCCAGCCTCGATAGAACCACCGCGCGTGATAGTTCCCGTCCGGCGTAATCGCCGGGCCGCAGGTCGCGGAGGGATCCCCCGGACAGGGGTAGTAGTACCTGCCGCCAGTGGAGACGTGCGCGATCAGGACCGGCTCGTTGTTCCGGTACAGAACCAGGACCTGTATGTTCTGGTTAATTTCGACGCGGTCCGCGCCGCCCTTCGGCACTAGCCGGTATGGCTGCTTCGGGTGAACCAGCGCCTTCTCGAACGCAGTCGTGATGGGCTCGGCCGCGTTGCTGGCGGTGACCCGCAGCCCCTGCACCTCACGGAACGCCCAGGCGGCCTCAAGGGTATCCCGTCCGAACACACCGTCGATCGGCCCAGGGTAGTAATGCAACTGGGCAAGCCGCCGCTGCACGCTCTTGACCGCAGCGCCCTTCTCACCGAAATACAGTGGCTTGCTCGGCGGCGTATATGTCGCCACCGCCGCCGCAACCGTGCTCCGGCCCACGTTGACCTGCGCTGCGCCGGCCATCGCGCCCTGGCCTAATGCCACGGCCCCGGCGCCGGCTATCGCGCCCGCACCGTACAGCATCCGCCAAACTAACTGCCCCATGGTTACACCCGCTACCTTGCCTAGGCCCGCGCAGCCCGCGACCGCGCTCTCGTCACACCAGGCCGAGTCAGCAGCGAGCCACCGCCGCGACCGAGACCGGCATCAAGCCGCGCAACTCGCCCGCGTGTTCGGTGACTCGCTGTCTCACGCCTCCAGCATGCAGCCCAGGGCGCGTCCTGAAAAGCAGCACATCGTCCGCTTCCCTTCCCGGCTCGCGCTCACGCGCCGAGTAGGGCGTAGAGCTGGCAGGTCGCGCGGGAGCGGCCGGAAGGCGTACAAGGCGGCGGGGAGGGCGCACGCCGGACCAATCCGTCGGTCCAAGCAGTCCGAGCGGGGTAAGGCGGGGAACTCGATGCTTCTGACCTCACATTCGGGCCACGCGTCGTGGCATCAGCGCACCGATGAGCCAGAAGAGCGGAATAAACAAGCCCACGATAAACATGATCCAGTGGCCCTTCCGCAGCGACAGGACACCAAGCGTGACCAGAAGCACGAAGTAGATAATCCCGAGGATCCATCCCATTTTGTGAGCCCCCGTTAGCCTCGTCGGCGCGGCTTTGGTGCCGGCGCGTGAGCGACGCGGCCGCGTCGGCGAGACACCAGGCTGCGCGCTCTTAGTACACAGTGCGTTCTGGCGGTCAGCCGCACATCACCCGGCAGAGGTGATGTGCGGCTGATCGGCTTCATTAAGCTAGCGTCCCGTCACCACGTGACGTGCTAGCCGGAGCAAGCGCGTTCCGTCAGCGGTCGGTGTCAGGACACCTGCTAGACGACGAACTGGACTACCTGAAAGACCTGATTCGGTCGAATTGCCGTCCAAGTGGCTAAGCCTCCGCCGGCCGTCGACTGCATGGTCTTCGGCCCCTACCCCGGCGCGCCTCAGGGCGCCGTCGATGTCTGCATAAAGCAGAACGCGTTCCCCTCGGCATGGCCAACGGGCTGTCCGCCAGCGAGCGCCGGGACCGGGCGCCGCCGACTCTTACGTCCCGCGTGGTGCTCGGCGCCGAGCACCACGGGCACGCTCGCCGCGCTACGCGCCCGTCGCCTGTGGTCGTGGGCGGCGCGTTCGGCATTGCTACCTTGCGCCGAGCTGCGGGAACACCGATCTGGGTCGGCGGGCGGATACCGGCCATCCGCTCTCCCCCCATCTGTTCCGCGGTCGGCTACTGTGGGCCAGTGCGGGTTGCCACCTGGAACGTGAACTCGATCAAGCAGCGGGTGCCGCGGCTGCTGCCGTGGTTGGATCAGCGCCAGCCCGACGTGGTCTGCCTGCAGGAACTCAAGATCTCCGACGAGGCGTTCACCGATCTGCTCGGCGCCGACCTTGAAAGTCGCGGCTATGCGGCTGCGGTTCACGGCGAGGCTCGCTGGAACGGCGCCGCG
>JASIBJ010000438.1 GCA_030045215.1 Streptosporangiaceae bacterium
ACCAGGGCGCCCAGCGCCTGGGGCAGCGCGCAGGCGGCCCCGGTGACCAGCGGGACCGCGATCATGAAGCTTGGCGGCAGGCCGCCCAACGGATCAGCCGGCCTGGCGACAGCGCTGTAGGCGAGGGTCGCGGCGAGGCTCACCGCTGCTGCGGGCAGCGGTGTGCGCCGTAGCCAGGCGATCGGCAAGGCTGTCCCGGCCGCCAGCAGGGCGTCGGCGGGCCAGTGCCTAGTTGCCAGGAGCGAGGCAGTCAGCACGAGCGCGGCCAGCGTGAGCCCGGCGTCCACTTGCCGTGCGGACGGCAGGGTCCATCGGCTCGGCAGGGGCACGCGCGTGGCGGGCTCGGTGGTCTTTGCGGCCAAAGCAGCCGCCACATGGGCCCGCAGCTCCGGCAGTGAAGGGGCCGGCTCCCGGTCGCCGGCGTGACCCGGCCCGACGCGGCGGGCGACGGCGCCGTCGGCCACCGCGTCGCCGGACCGGAGCCCTGCGAGCAGCCCACGCATGTCGGCGAGCGTGCAGCGAGCGATGCGCTCGAGTTCGGCGATCTCCTCCCGGTCCCGCGCGGCCGAGTGCCGTCGCATTCCGTCGAGGCCGCGCAGCATGACGGCCTCAAGTTCGGTGGCGATCCGCTGGCGCTCCTGGGCGACGGCCCAGGCGGTCCTGTCGGCCTGGGCTTCTTGGAGGCAGCGGGTTGCCTGCCTGAGCCTGTCGGCCAGGCCGGCTCGCGCGCGGACGACCACGCCAGCCGTCGCCGGCGCCATGACCAGGATCACAGTGAAGAAGGCAATGGCGTCCGCGTGCGAGTAGTGGCTCATTTGCGGCGACAGCACCTGGGCAGCCGCCACGCCGATGACGGCCGCCGGGACGCCGGCGGCGGCTGCCCGGGCGGAGGCGTGGGCGCCGACCGAATAGGTGGCTGTCATCACCGCCAGGAACGACGGAGCGGCGACCGACTGCGACCCCGTGATCGTCTCGACCAGCACCACCGCGATGACCGCGGCGAGGGCGGCGAGCGGACGGCGCCGTCGCACGACCAGGGCGAGCAGCCCCGCGGCGCTGAGCACAGCCACAGCACGGACAGCGGGCTGAACGGGACCCGACAGCCCGGCCGCCACGGCCATCGCGAGGGCGAGCACCACGGCGACGGCCCAATCGGCCGCCTCTCGGCGTGGCCTTGCATTCATGCTGAAACAATAAAGACCTCCTGGTGAGATGCGCGTCCATCCGCGGGGGGACGCACAGCTCCAGCGGGCGGCGGACCCGGAAATCAGCGCTCGGCCTGACGACTTACCCGGGCGTAAATCCCTAGCGTTCTTGCCCAGATCCAGTCCATGGCCGGCGAGAGCGTCTGGCTGATGCGCCGAAGATCCGCCGGGCCGCTGCACCAAGGAGACAACCCATGACTTCGCTCGCCACAAGGGCCACAACCCCGGTTCCCGCCCGCCGCCAGCGGACGCGAGCCACGCTGCTGACGGCCGCCGCAGTCGCCGCCGCAAGTGCGCTCGTCGACCTGCTGGCCCCGCCCTCGTCCGGCAGCCACCTCAGCACGGCCGCCGACTACGCGTTCACCGCGCTGCTAGTCCCCTTCGCGCTTGCCATGATTGCCGTCATCGTCGTGCTGCACCGGATGCAGGACGGCAAGGACGGCCTGGCGGGTAAGGTCGGCTACATCGTCGCGTCCGTCGCGCTCGCTGCCTTCATTCCCTGCGCAGTCGACTCCCTGGCCACCGGGAACTCCCAGGCCCTCGGCCCGGTCTACATCCTGGCCATCCTCGGCTCGCTTGCCGGGCTCATCCTCTTCGCGATTGGGTCCTTCCGCGCCTGGGTTCTCCCGCGCTGGGCCGGTCCGCTGCTGCCGGTGGCCTGGCTGCTGGGCGGCCCGCTCGCCACCGCCTCATTCCGCGGCGCAACGCTGATCCTGGCAGCCGCCTTCACCGTGATCGGGCTAACCCTGCCCAGCCCCGAATCCTGAGTGGCAGCGCAGAGACCCTCTCTCCGGCAGAGAGGGTCTCTCGCACCAACTCTGGGGTATGCGGCGCACGACTATATGCGCAACCGCAAAGCAGCATGATCTGTGTACCGCAGCCAACAATCGTCCAAGTGCCGGATCGTGGCGCAGAACGGCGGGACCGTGCGCGGCTGCCGCCACTGAGTTCGTTAGTCCCTGCGATCGGCTCAGCCGACACGATCTCCCTGAGGTCGCGTCGCCAGTAACGCCGGCGACTGCCGAAGCCGGACCCGGCCACTGCCAGACGCGGTCACGGTCTGGCGTAGGGCGATGGCGCAGCCGCCAGTTGGGAGTGCGTTCGAGCTCAGCCTGCGCCGGACCTCGGCCCTGTCGACTGACTGTCGCCAAGGTCCCCAATCGGATATCGCTGGTGATATCCGCCCGATCAGGCACGGCCTGCTGCCCTGCATCGCTATCATCGGCGACAACCAGGCGGGCGCATCAAGGCAGCCGACCCGCCGAATCCGACTTCTCACGGTCGTGTGAGCCAGCTGCGGGTTATAGAGCCGTCTTGTGATCACGGGGATCGTGAAAGTCGTCCCTAGCGACGGGACGAGTGAATCGCGGTGGCGGCGCGTGTCGACCAGGTATCCCAGACAGCTGCCAGTGCCGGGAGTACCATCGACCGGCTGGTCGGAGCCCGAGTCTGGCCGCTAGCGATTGTCCTGGCGATTCAGGCGGCGCTGTCGTTGTGGCTGGTCTGGAAGACGACGGCGTTCCTCGACGAGGCGCTCTACCTGTCGATCGGCCACCTGGAGCTCGCTCACTTCCTGCACCACGCGCCGATGCCGAGGGTGTCCTATTACCTGTCCGGCTCACCGCTGATCTATCCGCCGCTCGCCGCTGTCGCCGACACCGTCGGTGGCCTTGCGGCCGCGCGGCTGCTCAGCCTCGTCTTTATGCTTCTGGTTACGATCCTGCTGCACGGCGTCTGCAGGCGGCTGGTGGGCAGCCGGACCGCGGCGTTCTTCGCCGCGGCCCTCTTCGCCGGGCTCGGGCCGACCCAGTACCTCGGCGGGCTGGCCACTTACGACGCTATGGCGCTGGCTCTCCTGGCGCTGGCCACCTGGCTTGGCGTGCGGGCGGCCGAGCAGAGGCCGGCAGTCAGGTACGCGCTGATCTGCGCGGCTGGCGTCGCCATGATGATGGCGGATGCGGCGAAGTACGCGGCCGCGCTGTTCGACCCGGTCGCCGTGGTGGTCGTCGCGCTAGCGTGCTGGCGGGCGCAGGGGCGCAGAGTGGGCCTGACCGCGGGCGGCGCGATGACCCTGGCGGCGGCCGTGCCGCTCGCCGCGGGCTACTACCTGGCCGGGCCGTCCTTGCGGCAGGGCGTCTCGGTGACCACGGTCGACCGCGCCGACGGCTCAAGCTCCATCGGGTCGATACTCGGTTTGTCGGCGCATGCCACCGGTGTGATCGCCGTCCTCGCGGTGCTCGGCGCTGTCTTGTGCATGCTCAGGCTGCGCCGCGGGCCGGCCTGGGCGCTGGCGCTAGTGCTGGCCGGAGCGGCGTTCCTCGCGCCAGCTGAGCAGGCGAGGATCCACACCCTCACCAGCCTGTACAAGCACGTCGACTACGGTGCATGGTTCGCCTGCATGATGGGCGGATACCTGCTCGACGAGTGGTCGGCTGGGCTCAGGCGGACCAGTGCGGACGAGCCGCGGGCGCGCCCGGCCGGGCATGCCGAGGTGCCCGACGGGCGGAGCCGGGCGCTGGCGTTGAGCGCCGCCGTGGCCCTGCTGGCAGGGATCTCGAGTGCCAAGACCACCGGCACGGAGTACGCTGGCTGGCCGAACTCCAGGCCGGTCATCGCGGCCCTGTCCAGGCTGCTGAAGCCGGCCGACTATTACCTGATCGAGGACCCCAGCCTCGTGACCTACTATCTGCGGTCGCAGATACCGTTCCTGCACGTCGATTCGACCTTCGGCTTCAGCTACACGGACCCAAGGACCGGTCAGCGGCTGGTCAACGACCCGGCGTACGCCCTGGCCATCAAGCAGGGCTACTTCGCCGCGATCGTGATCAGATTCGGCGCCACCGCCGCGCTGGACCG
>JASIBJ010000439.1 GCA_030045215.1 Streptosporangiaceae bacterium
CAACTCCCGGCGCCATGCCCTCGTCGCGACCCTCGCCCAGCATCTCGGCTTCGCGCGCGACCAGCGCGGCCGGGTCGCCGAGTCGCGACAGGAGCGTCGCGACCTCCATCGCCGTCGCGGGACCCGACACGGCCGCGTTGTGCTCGATGAAATCGCGAGTGCGCGCGATGAGCGCCTGCCGGTCCTCGGCACTCAGCCGACCTTTTGCGGCTGCCGACAGCCGACTGAGGTAGTTGCGGATGAGCTGCTCGGTCGGGGGGCTCATGGCCTGATAATCCCCCTTCAGGCCGCCGTTGTGGAGCCGGCGCGCGTGATCGCTACGCGAGGCCCGGAAGTCAGCCTGAGCATGCGCCAGGAGGCGGCCCCGGCGAACCGGAACCGCCTCCTGTGGTGCTCAGCCGGAAGGCCTCGCGAACTTCGATCCCGCAGGATCAGAAGTCCATGTCACCGCCGCCAGGAGCGGCCGCAGCCTTCTCCTTCTCCGGCTTCTCCGCGATCACTGCCTCGGTGGTGAGGAACAGCCCGGCGATCGACGCCGCGTTCTGCAGGGCAGAGCGCGTCACCTTCGCCGGGTCGATGATCCCGGCCTTGTACATGTCGACGTAGTCGCCGGTCGTGGCGTCCAGGCCGTGACCGGCCTCGAGGTGGCGCACCTTCTCGACCACCACGCCGCCCTCAAGGCCGGAGTTAACCGCGATCTGCTTGAGTGGCTCGTCGAGCGCCCGGCGCACGATCTGCGCGCCAGTTGCCTCGTCACCCGGCAGCTCGAGCTTCTTGAACGCGTTCTTGCCTGCCTGGATGAGGGCGACACCGCCGCCAGCGACGATGCCCTCCTCAACCGCGGCCTTGGCGTTGCGCACCGCATCCTCGATGCGGTGCTTGCGCTCCTTCAGCTCGACCTCGGTCGCCGCGCCGGCCTTGATGACAGCAACGCCGCCCGCCAGCTTGGCCAGCCGCTCCTGCAGCTTCTCCCGGTCGTAGTCGGAGTCGGTGTTCTCGATCTCGGCGCGGATCTGGTTCACCCGGCCAGAGATCTGCTCGGCGTCACCGGCGCCGTCGACGATCGTCGTCTCGTCCTTGGTCACGACGACCTTGCGGGCCCGCCCGAGCAGGTCCAGGTCGGCGTTCTCCAGCTTGAGGCCGACTTCCTCGCTAATGACCTGACCGCCGGTCAGGATCGCGATGTCGCCGAGCATTGCCTTCCGGCGGTCACCGAAGCCTGGCGCCTTCACGGCGACGGACTTGAACAGGCCGCGGATCTTGTTGACGACCAGGGTCGCCAGCGCCTCGCCCTCTACGTCCTCGGCGATGATGACGAGCGGCTTGCCCGACTGCACCACCTTGTCCAGCAGCGGCAGCAGGTCCTTGTTGGCCGACACCTTCGAGTTCACGATCAGGATGTAGGGGTCCTCAAGGACGGCCTCCATCCGCTCAGGGTCGGTCACGAAGTAGTGCGAGATGTAGCCCTTGTCGAAGCGCATGCCCTCGGTGAGCTCAAGCTCCAGGCCGAAGGTGTTGCTCTCCTCGACGGTGATGACGCCTTCCTTGCCGACCTTGTCCATCGCCTCAGCGATCATCTCGCCGATCGAGGTGTCGGCCGCGGAGATTGAAGCCGTTGAAGCGATCTGCTCCTTGGTCTCCACGTCCTTGGCCAGCTTGGAGAGCTCCTCGCTCACCCGCTCCACCGCCGCCTCGATGCCGCGCTTCAGCGACATCGGGTTGGCGCCGGCGGCCACGTTGCGCAGGCCCTCGCGAACCAGCGCCTGGGCGAGCACAATGGCCGTGGTGGTGCCGTCGCCCGCGACATCGTCGGTCTTCTTGGGTACTTCCTTGATGAGCTCGGCGCCGATCTTCTCCCACGGGTCCTCGAGCTCGATCTCCTTGGCGATGGACACACCATCGTTGGTGATCGTGGGGGCTCCCCACTTCTTCTCGAGCACCACATTCCGGCCCTTCGGGCCGAGGGTTACCTTGACGGCGTCGGCTAGCTGATTCATGCCGCGTTCGAGGCCGCGCCTGGCGTCCTCATCGAACGCGATCATCTTGGCTGCCATAGGCTTCCAGTCCTCCCGGAACTTTATGCCTGCGTGCCGACCGGGCCGACGCCCGCGACGGACGGCGTGCTGGCTGGCGGTCCCTGCCCGCCGCCGGGCTCGCCTCATCGCCCCGATCACGTCACTGCGTTGTCACTCTCACTCCGAGAGTGCCAACGACATGTTTAGCACTCTCGGCATTCGAGTGCAAGCGGAGGGGCCCGTCGCGCGGCCTTCCCGCAGGTCAGAGGCTTATCGTAAACTGCAGACGATTCGCGAACTACGCCGGAGATGCGAAAGGCCCGGCACCCCGGAGTGCGGGATGCCGGGCATTTTCCCAGCAGCTAGCAGAGGACTCAGACGGTCCGTACGGCCTCGGCCTGCGGGCCGCGGTCGCTCTGCGTGATGTCGAATTCGACCCGCTGGCCCTCTTCGAGGGTGCGGTAGCCATCTGCCTGGATAGCTGAAAAGTGGACGAAGACGTCCCTACCACCGTCGACCGCGATGAAGCCGTAGCCCTTGTCCGCGTTGAACCATTTGACGGTGCCCTGAGCCATTACCAACAACTCCCTACTTGCACGGGCTGCGGGTCCGCCCTTGCTTTGCGGAACCCGGTGATCGCGGCACAGTCCTGGCTTCACTAGCAAGCTCGGCTTGCCGCTCTTCCCGTACCAACAGCGACCGGACACGACTCTACATCCTGCAGATGGCTAACTGCGGCGACTTGTGCTGTCTCATGCGCATTCTGCGGCGGATGTACCGCGAGCAACCCAGGGTCACCCGCCGGCGACGGCCGGGATCACCGAGACCTGTGAGCCTGCAGGGACCGGAGTGTCGAGGCCCTGTGCGAGCCGGACGTCCTCCTCGTCGACGTAGACATTGACGAATCGGCGCAGCTGCCCTGAGTCGTCAAGCAATCGGCCGAGAATGCCAGGAAAATCGGCATCGAGCCTTTGTATGACCTCGCGCACCGTTCCTGGCTCGGAGCTGACAACCGCGTTCCCGCCGGTATAAGCCCGCAGGATGGTGGGGACGCGAACCGAAACCGTCATGCGTGCCTGCCTCTCAGTGCGTTGCGGTGCGCCGCGAGGCCTCCGCCGTGGGGGGCTCCCCGGGGGTCGTCCCCCCGAGCCAGCGCAGCGGGGGGAACCGGGGGGTCGTCCCCCCGAGCCAGCGCTGCGGGGGGAACCGGGGGGTCGTCCCCCCGAGCCAGCGCTGCGATGGGAACCGGGGGGTCGTCCCCCCGAGCCAATACTGCCTCGAACGCGTCCATGGTTGCCGGGATGGGCTCCACCGCGGGAATGGCTCCCGCGACGGCGTCAGGTGTCTTGAGGCCATCGCCCGAATTGATGATGACGGTCCGCGCCGCCGGGTCGATCTGGCCGGCCGCCAGCAGCTTGCGCAGGACCGCCAGGGTAACGCCGCCCGCGGTCTCGGCGAATATGCCCTCGGTCGCGGCCAGCAGGCGGATCGCATCGGTCAGCTCATCGTCGCTGACGTCCGCGACCACGCCGCCAGTGCGCCGGGCAACATCGAGCACGTACGGGCCGTCAGCCGGGTTGCCGATTGCCAGCGACTTGGCGATCGTGTCCGGGCGGAC
>JASIBJ010000046.1 GCA_030045215.1 Streptosporangiaceae bacterium
TCGCTGGCTGACCTGGATGGCAAGACCTTGCTAATCGTGAACGTCGCGTCCAAGTGCGGGCTGACGCCGCAGTACGCCGGGCTCGAGGAACTGCACAAGCGGTTCTCCGACCGGGGATTCTCGGTCGTGGGCTTCCCGTGTAACCAATTCGGTGGCCAGGAGCCGGGCAGCGCGGACGAAATCGCGGAGTTCTGCTCGACCAACTACTCGGTCAGCTTTCCCCTGTTCGAGAAGATCGACGTGAACGGCGCGGGCAGGCATCCCATCTATGCGGAGCTCACGCAGGCCCAGGACGCCGAAGGCGAGGCTGGGGACATCCAGTGGAACTTCGAGAAGTTCCTCGTCGGCCCGGACGGGACCGTCCTGCGGCGGTTCCGTCCGATGACCACGCCGGAGGCCGAGGAACTGGTCGAAGCGGTCGAGGCGAACCTCCCCGCTGCTTGAGGGCCGTTCCCGGTTTGGCTCCTCGAGCGGGCTTTCGCGGCCCGCGCGCGGTCGGACGTTGGAGCGCGTCCGTCAGTTGACCGGCGGCGGCAGTCCGTCCGCGCTGGCCGCGAGGCTGGGATCCCACCGGCACACCTCGCACGCGTGCCGGAACACCGAATGCGCGAATTCCAGCGCTGTCGCATGCGGATCGTCGGCAGACCGAACGTCTTCCCAGTCGAGGATGAACTCACCCAGGTTGGCATCCCAATGCGCCGCCTTGGGGGAGAGCGCGACGTCAGCGAAGCCTTCCGGAGCGGGGTGGGCGTAGGCGTAGAAGGCGGCCACGGGATGCCGCGCGTCGCCCGGCCACCAGCCCACGGCGACCTCCTGGGCATCCATGGCGTTGCGCATGATGAAGTCGTTCGACGGCGGGCTGGCCGGCTGGCCGGAGAACAGGTTCACGGCGATGTCGAACGATCCCCACCAGGCATTGACCGGCGTGGACCGGCCCCGGTAGGGCGCGCGGAAGGCGGCTAGCACCAGCGCGGCCTGGGTCGCAGCTGCGAAGTAGTCGTGTACCTCACCGGCGTCGTAGTGCGCGTGCTCGAAGTCCTCGTCAAGCGGCACCGTCCAGGGAACTTCCTGCGGGGTCGGATCTATCCGGACGTCGCCGCCAAGTCGGCTTGCCGCAGCGAGCACGGCGCGCGTCACCTCCGCGACCGGCCGGTCCGGCGCGAGCGGGATCCGCTCGGAGTTGCCGCTGCTGTGCTCCACGATCGCCTCGTGCGTGTGCAGGTCGAGCGCGATGACCAGCGACCCGGAGCCGTCGGGTGCGGGGAGCGGCGCCGTCTCCCAGCCGCGCGCGGTCAAGCGGAGCGCCGCATGCTGAAGCTGCGGTTCGGGCCGCGCTAGCTTCGCGGCGAGCTTGCCGAGTACCTGGGTATGTGCGTGCAATGTGTCGCAGGTTTCGCGCCAATGCTCGTAGGACGCGGAAGGCCAGGCCGAAGACATGACCGCACCGTAGCCGGTCCATAACCCATCCTCAGCAGCGGGGTCGGCCGAACGCGACCTGACAATACCATCCATTCCGGTGCGATATCCCGCAATATGATCTGCGTATTTCTATGCCCGTTAATGTTGTTGATATTGAATCTGCTGCCTTCTCCTGTACGATCGCGGCCATGAATCCGCTATCGGGCGTACTGGGCGAATCGTGGGCACTGTACAAAGCGCAAGCGCGCCACCTGCTCACAATTGCGTTCATCATCTACTTCATCACTGCCATCGTGGACGCTCTGTTCCACGAGATCGGCGGCATCTTCGGCGTTGTCCTCGGCGACCTGGTCACTCTGATTGCCGTTTACCTACTCGAAGCGGCGCTGGTGAAAGCCGTGCAGGATGTGCGTGATGGCCGGGTTGACCTGTCCGTAGGTCAGACGTTCTCGGCCGCAGCGCCCTTCTGGGGATCCGTCGCCATTGCTTCGATCCTGGCGTCGATTGCGATCGCGATCGGCCTTGCGCTCATCATCATTCCCGGCTTGTTCCTGATCACGATCTGGTGCCTGATCGTCCCGGTCATCGTGCTGGAACGGTCGGGCGCGTTCGCTTCATTCGGCCGTAGCTATCATCTGGTGCGCGGAAACTTCTGGAATGTCTTCGGCACGCTCGTCGTGGTGTTCTTGGTCCTGTTCGTCCTGGATCTGGTGGTCGGGCTCATTCTGGTCGCGCTGCCGGTATTCCTCTCTGCCTTCCTCGCCGACGTGATTGTCGGAACCCTTGTCGCCCCATTCATCGCGGTAGTCGTCACGCTGATGTACTTCAGGCTGGCGGCCGCCACCGTCGGCGGCCCGGCTTCGGCTGGCGGTCCCTATGCGGCTCAGGGTCCATATGGATCTCCCGGCCCGTACGGATCCGCTGACCCCTACGGCGGACAGCCGGGCCAGACCGCTGGCTTCTCGCCGCCGGGACCAGCTGACCAGGGCTTCCAGCCGCCGCCAGCGCAGGGCCCGACAGATGCGGGGTTCCCCCCGCCGGCTCAGTCTTAGAACCACGCTCGATCGATGCGGAGCGCCGGGGAAGACCCCGGCGCTCCGTTTGTCCGTACCGGAAGAACCCCGGCCAGGCGTGCACTCAGCCAGCGGTGCAGAGGCACGCTTGACCTACGATCGCCGCCGTTGGCGGCGGAATGCGCCAGGAGGGCCATGGACGACAAAGCTCGCACCGACTACCTGGACCGCATCGGCATCGCGAGCCCCGGAACGCTGGACAGTGGCGCGCTGCGCGAGTTGCACCGGTCGCATATGCTCACCGTTCCTTTCGAGAACCTGAGCATCCACCTGGGCGAGCCGATCTCGCTAGTGGCCGACGACCTCATCGCGAAGATCGTCCGGCAGCGACGGGGCGGATTCTGCTACGAGCTCAATGGCGCATTCGCGCTGCTGCTCGAACAGCTTGGCGGCCGGGTACAGCGTGTGGCAGCACGGGTTTACGGAGCGAATGGACTCGGGCCGCCGCTCGACCATCTGGCCCTCGTCATGCACCTCCCCGATGGCAGCGGCCCGTGGCTCGCCGATGTCGGCTTCGGCAGCCATAGCACCTACCCGCTGGAGTTCGAAAGCCGAGCCGCGCAGCACGACCCTGGCGGTACGTTCCTGCTCGCCGACGCGGACAACCGTGACGTGGACGTGCTGAAGGACGGCGCACCGCAGTACAGGATCGAGCGGCGCGAGCGAACTCTCGAGGAATTCGTGCCCACCTGCTGGTGGCAGCAGACGTCGCCGCAGTCGCACTTCACCCAGGGCACCATCTGCTCGATGATGACGCCCGAGGGCAGGGTGTCGATCGCAGGTCGCACCCTGATCCGGACCAGCGGAGGCACGCGCACCGAGAGTCAGCTGTCCTCCGATGACGAACTGCTGGCCGCGTATCGCGACTACTTCGGCGTCAGCCTGCCGCTAGTACCGGACAAGATCCGGCTGGCTCGGTCCTAGCGTCCTGGCCAGCGCGGCCGGGGGCAGGCCGGTCAGGCTCGTCATCTCTCTGGTGAGGTGTGCCTGGTCGGCGAATCCGGCCTCGATCGCCAGCCGGGCGAGATTACCGTCGCGGGCGGCGGGCTGCAGCTGCGCGAGCGCGCGGCGGAACCTCAGCACCCGGTGCAGCATCTTTGGTCCGTAGCCGACCGCGGCATCGAACCGCCGCCGAAGCTGCCGCTCGCTGACTGACAGCTCGGAGCTCATCCTCGTCACCGAGGTACCGCCGCGAGCTAGCAGCCGCACCCCCTCCAGCACCAGCGGGTCCGGCGGGCCGGCGTACATGAGTTGCGCGGCCAGCCCCGTCACCAGATTCAAGGCAGTGGCGGGCGGAAGATCGGCCGGTAGCTGCCCGGCCAGAGCGGGCAGGCAGTCGGCGAGGTCCACGCGCTGATCGCGCAGTTCGGAGAGCGGCAGCCCGATTGCGGGTCCGCCGGCCCCTGGGCGGAATCGCGCGCCGACAACGATCGTGGCAGGCGGGAGCTCGGCCGGCACGGGCCCGGTGTCGGGACCTGCAAGGTAAGCGCCGTGGCCGCTCTGCCAGATCAGGTCGATGCAGCCATCCGGATACACCTGCTGTACCTTCTGGCCACCGTCGGGCGCGACCACGCTGACCCACAGGCACGACAGTGAACCGCGCAGATCGGCTGGCGGGAGCCACTCTCGATACCCGCGGTCCCACAGTCGCGAGGCGACCATGCTCATGCCGACAGCCTAGGGACCACCTCTGACAAGGGGCGGCGGTCAGGACGTGGCCGATTCCTTCAAGACGGCTGACCAGGCCGCTGGTGAAATGAGTGCATGACAAAAACACCTGACCTGACTGCCGCGACCCGCTTCGTGGCCGAAACCGGCCGCGTACTTGACCAGCGCCGTTTCCAACTGTTCTTCCGCGGCGGGGGCGTCACCCCGGTGCGCGATGCCGTAATTGCCTACCGCAATGCGGACGGGGGTTTCGGCAACGCGCTCGAGCCCGATTGCCGCTGCCCGCTGAGCCAGCCCGCTCCGACCGAGATGGCGCTGCGACTGCTCGATGAGGCGGCCGCCTGGGACACCGAGCTAGCGGAGGGTGCGTGCGACTGGCTCCAGCGGAACGAGGCCGTCGGCGGCGGGGCCACCATGGTCGAGGCAAACGTCACGGACTGGCCTCGCGCGCCATGGTGGGTACCCGAGGACGGCAGGCCGGCCTCGCTCATCCAGACCGGCCTGCTCGCGGGCGTACTGCATTCGCGTGGCGTCACCCACCCGTGGCTGAGACGGGCGACCGAGGTGATGTGGGAGCGTATTGGCCGGCTGTCCGACCCCGGCCCCTACGAGATGTTCGGCGTGCTCAAGTTCCTGGAGTGCGTGCCCGACCGGGAGCGGGCCGAGCGCGGGTTCGAGACCGTCGCGCCGATGCTGCTTGACCGCAAGCTGGTTGAACTTGATCCGGACGCGGCCGGCGAGACGCACGGCGTGCTGGCGTTCGCGCCGAAGCCGGGCTCGATGGCGCGCGCGCTGTTCGATACCGCGACGGTCGACGCGCACCTGGACAAGCTTGCTGCCGGGCAGCAGGAGGACGGCGGCTGGACGTTCAACTGGCCACAATGGTCTGTTGCCGCGACGCTCGACTGGCGCGGCTTCGTGACCGTGGACGCGCTGATGGTGCTGCGGGCCAACGGCAGGTTGTGAAGTCTGCCGGCAGGGCGGGCCGCGCGCGGCTCAGGCGAGTGCGCGCGGCCCGCGCTTGATCATTTGATCGGCGATGATCGAGCGCTGGACCTCGCTCGTCCCCTCCCAGATCCGCTCGACTCGCAGCTCTCGGAAGAACCGCTCGGCCACATTCTCCCGCATGTACCCGCGCCCGCCGAAGACTTGCACGGCCCGGTCGGCCACCCGGCCCGCCATCTCTGAGGCGTAGAGCTTGGCCATGGAGCACTGCGCGTGCTGCACCTTGACGCTGGCGCCGGAATCGATGCCGCGCGCCGTCTCGTAGACCAGCGCGCGGGCGGCGAACAGCTCGGTCAGGCTGTCGGCCAGCATCGCCTGGACAGCCCCGAGAAGCGCGATCGGCTTGCCCTGGACATGCCGTTCCGCTGCGAACGCGGTCATTTCCTCGACGAGTCGCTGAGCGCCACCCAGGCAGCGGGCGGCGACCATCATCCGCTCGAACCTGAACCACTCGTAGGCGAAGCTCATGCCGTCGCCCTCCGCGCCCACCAGATGCGTGACCGGCACGCGCACGTCGGTGAAACGCACGATCGGGTGGTGGTGGCTGATCGTGTGGCTATAGGCGGGGGTGCGCACCACGGCGACGCCGGCACTGGGCAGGTCGACCATGATCATGGCGTGTTCGCCGTCATGATCGCCGCCCACGAGCTTGCCCTGGAAGAACGCATAGTCAGCCGTGTTGTAGGACGTGACGTGCCACTTCTCGCCGTTCAGGACGTACTCATCGCCGTCGCGACGCGCGGTCGCCACGATCGCGTCGACGTCCGAGCCCGCGCCCTCCTCGGTGATCGCGTAGCACTCCTCGCGGTCGCCGCATACGGTCGGCTTGATGAACTTTTCCAGCTGGTAGGGCGTCGCCACCGCTGGAAGCCAGGACGGCGGAGTGGCGACGACCCAGGCGAGGGCGTTCGTCACCCGGCCGACCTGTTCTTGCACCAGAACTTGCTGCAGTGACGTGCAGCCGCCTCCGCCCAGTTCCCTGGGCATGTTCGTCGCGTACAGGCCCAGTTCGATGGCCCTGGCCTTGTGCCCGGCCACGACGTCTTTCGGCAGGTCACCGTCGTTAAGCTCGGCCTCGACCTCCAGCGGGATCAGCTCGTCGGCAAACATCCGCGCGCGTTCCTGGATCTGCAGGTCCTCTTCCGACAAGCCGTACATCGTGCCCCTATCGCTTCCGCCTCGCCCGCTGTCGGTCATGGGCTCGGGCCGAGCACGCGGACGCCGCCCGCGCACTCAGTCACAAGAGTCCCTGACTGAACGTTCAGTCTAGAGGAGTTGCGACCGCGTGCCAATGGGCTAAAGCGGTCGGCGCCCGCCAGGTGCCAGGCGAGCGCGCCCGGTACCGGCCGGTATCGGTTTGTCGCGAGGATGGCCGGGTACCTGCCGATTGATCTGCAGCACCGTCGTGCCGGCCGGGTTTCCGGCTAGGCAGGATTGCACGAACGGGAGCCTGTAGGACATCGGGGGAGGGAAATCGCTCATGCGCTTCATTGGGTCTGTCATGGCAATCTGCGCTGTGTGCGCGGCCATGCTGACAGTGACCACCATCCGCCGGCACAAGATGATGGCCAGCCCGCGGAAGCGGCACGGGATGATGATGGCCAGCCCGCGGAAGCGGCACGGAATGATGATGCGGTCCCGCCACGGCAAGTGACCGCCAGGCAGACTCCGCGTTAGCAGCGGAACGAGGCGGCGGTTGCGATGGTGCGGCCGCCGCCTTCTCATGTGCGGACGCGTCTCAGACTCTTGACTGAACGTTCAGTCTATGCCAGTATCGGCCAGTGCGGATGCGTGAACGTGACCTCGCGGCACCGGCCGACGCGATCGTCGTCGGCGGCGGCACGGTCGGCGCGTGGTGCGCCTACTTCCTCCGCCGCAGCGGCGCGGAGCGCGTCGTCCTGATCGAGAAGCGCACCCTCGGCCAGGGTGCTAGCAGTCGCGCTGCGGGCATCGTGCGCACCCAGGGCGGCACGCCCTGGGCGGTCAAGCTGGGCGAGTGGTCCCGCCAGTTCTACCTGGGCCAGCGCGACGAGCTGGGCATCGACTCGGGCTTTACTCCGCAGGGTTATTTGCTGCCTTGCTTTACCGATCCCGACGTCGCCGCCGCTCGTGAGCGGATGGCGATGCAGAACGCCCTGGGGCTGAATGTCCGCTGGCTCGAGCCTGGTCAGCTGGATGCGCTGAACCCAACGCTGACGCCCGGCCGGACGCTGGGCGGTACGTACTGCGCCGAGGACGGGTACCTGACGCCGCCGAGGAACGTGACTGCCTACGCGGTCGCGCTGGCCACCAGCGGAGTCTACGTGCGGGAAGGCGTCACGTTCACCGGGCTTGTCACCGAGAACGGGCGCGTCAGCGGCGTCCAGACCTCGGCCGGACCATTGAGCGCTCCGATCGTCGTGCTCACCGGCGGACCCGAACTGGCTACGGTCGCGGCGGCAGCCGGCATCGCGGTTCCGGTTGGCGGCGTCCGCCACCAGGTGGCGGTTACCGAGCCGCACCCCGATCTGGCGCCCGAGCGGGTCCCGATGGTTTTCGACCTGACCGCCGGGTTGTACTGGCGGCCGGAAGAGGGCGGCCTGCTGTTTGGCATGAGCAACCCGGACGAGTCGCCGGGGGAGGCCACCTGCGTGGACGAGCCGTACCTGGCGCTGATGCGCCAGCGACTGGCCGAGCTGGTGCCGGTCACGGCTAGCCTTGGCCTGCGCCGAACCTGGGCAGCGACGATCGACTACACCCCTGACCATCTGCCGATCATCGGACCTGCCATCGTTCGGGACGAAGTGCTTCAGGGAGCGACGGTCGCAAGCGCAGGCGGTGCCGGGATGATGTGGGGTCCCGCAATCGCCCGCGCCACCGCTGACGTGGCGCTCACCGGCTACTCCAACGTGGTCGACGTCTCTGACCTCGGCCTTGACCGCTTCGATGAGGCGGGCAACAGCAAGCTCGGCACGGACCCGATAGCCCTGCCGTTTCCCGAGCACGCACCGCAAGCGCCGGGCAAGCTCACCCTCTCCTGAACCTCGAAAGGAACTGACGCCACGATGACCGACGTAACGCCCTACCTGGCCTCCGCTGCGACCGCGGAGCTTGAGGACTGGGGCCCGCTCGCCGAGGCCACCGGCGAGACGATGCAGACCTCCGGCCTAACCCTGTGGCAGGAAGGCGAGCAGGAGATCGGCGTCTGGGAATGCACTCCCGGTCCGTCGTTCTGGAAGCTTGAGACCAATGAGTTCGTCTACATCGTCGCCGGTCAGATGACGGTGAGACCGGAAGGTGGCGAGCCGATCGAGGTCGCTGCGGGCAACACCGCTGTGTTCCCGAAGGGATGGGCCGGCACCTGGGAGATTCACGAGACGATCCGCAAGGTCTACGTCATCTTCTAATCAGGCTGGCAGATAATCAGGCTGGCAGAGCGCCCGGTCGGCGTCAGCTCGCCTGCGGCATCTCGTCGGCGGCGGCCGCGCTCATGTCCGCCACCGGCGTGCCGCCAGCGAGCACCCGGAGCGCGTCCGGGGGCAAATACGCGTGCACCGGCGTGCCCTGGGTCAGCTTCTGCAGGCTGCCATCGTTGTTCATGAGGGCCTGCACGTCGTAGCCTGCGGCCAGCCTGAGGAACACCTGCGTCGACGATCCGAGGTAGACGAGCCGCTCGACCATGGCCGGCACCCGGTTCGGGCCCGCCGAGCCGAAGTCCTCGATCTTGACACGCTCCGGCCTGATGACCGCGTGGGAGTGATCGGGCGCGTCGATGCCCCCGTGCTCGGCATGCAGGCTGCAGTCGCCGAGCCGGACGTCGCACTGGGAGCCGGGCCCGCGGGATATGACGTCGACTTCCATCAGGTTGGACACGCCAAGGAAGTCCGCTACGTAGGTATCGGCCGGCTCCTCGTATACGGCGCTGGGCACGCCAAGCTGAACGATCTTGCCGTCCCGCATCACCGCGATTCGGTCGGACATCGTCAGCGCTTCTTCCTGGTCGTGGGTCACATACAGGAACGTGATCCCGACCTGCTCCTGCAGGGCCTTGAGCTCCACTTTCAGCGAGCGGCGGAGCTTGGCATCCAGCGCGCCGAGCGGCTCGTCCAGCAAGAGCACCGAGGGCTGGAGCACAAGCGCCCTGGCGAGCGCGACCCGTTGCTGCTGGCCACCGGAGAGCTGGCCAGGACGACGGCGCTCGAACGCGCGCAGGTGCACGAGCTCCAGCGCCGAGTACACCCGGCTGCGGATCTCGCCCTTCGGCAGGTGCTTGTTGCGCAGTCCGAACGCGACGTTGTCGAAAACAGTCAGGAACGGGAACAGGGCGTAACTCTGGAAAACCGTGTTCACGTTGCGCTTGTGTGGCGGAACGGCCGAGACATCGACGTCGTCTAGCAAGATCCGGCCCGCCGTGGGCTGCTCGAAGCCCGCTATGAGCCGCAGGGTCGTGGTCTTACCGCAGCCGGATGGCCCGAGAAGCGAGAAGAACTCGCCACTGGCGATCTGCAGGTCGATATCGTCGACCGCGACCTCAGTGAATCGCTTGGTCAGCGAGACGAGCTCTATCCGGCCACCAGCCATCGGTTGCCCACCCTTCAGCCTGTTGCGTTTGCGGCGCTGTCCTTCTGGCTCGTGTCACCACGGCGTCGGCCTGGCTTCCACGAGAATCCGAGCTGGTCAGCGATGAACTGCATGCTTAGATCAAAGGCGCCCATGGAGTCAACCACGGGATCCTCGAGCGCTATCTGGATCGTCAGCCCATCCAGCAGCGCGCTCAGGCTGATGGCGAAGGCGGCCGGATCGACGTCGCGGAACTCGCCCGCTTCCTGGCCACTGCGGACCAGGTCGGCGATCAGCTGGCGCCAGCGCTCGTCGGACTTCTGCCGCACGCTCGCAACTTCCGGGTTCCTGGCTGCCTGCGCCCAGAAGTCCAGCCAGAGCTGCCAGGAGCTTCCCGGCTCAGGGTCGGCCTCATTCAGGCAGCTCATGGCGACTATCGCCTCCATCTGGCCGGCGGCGGAGGACAGCTCGGCGAGCCTGCGCTGGCCGGCCGCGTACCACGAGTCCTCGTAGTACCGCATCGCCTCGGTGAGGAGTTGATCCTTGGTCTTGAAGTAGTAAATGACGAGCGCCGGGCTCACGCCGGCGTGCTCGGCCACATCAGCGATTCGCGTGTCGGCGTAGCCGCGCTCGGAAATGACCACGAGCGCCGCATGGAGCATCTGCGCACGACGCTGGTCGGCGGTCCCGAGTACCTCGGTGCCGTCAGCTGCGCGGTCAGTCATCGCGGCGGTTCCTCTCATGACGGCAATAATTCCTGGTCTGCCGCCGCCTGTCCGGGCGTTCAGATCGTTTCTTTGCGCCAGCTTCCCTCTTGCCGACACGCTATCACTTTTCTAGACTGAACATTCAGTCAAACATTGAGAGCGGCGGTTCTCAAGGGAGAGCGGCGGTTCTCAAGGGAGAGCGGCGGATCGCAAGGGAGAGCCGCGGATCGCAAGGGATCCGCGGGGGCGGGTCACGACGGTCCGCCCTAGGCGGCGGTCGGCGCCCGGCGCGGGCGTCGCACCACGGAGGCCGGCGGTATGCATGCGGACGCCGCCGGCGCAGACCTGGCGGCGCTCGGGACGGCGACGCCGGACCAGGTGGAGGGTCTGCGGTCAGCCGACCGCACGGAGAGGCCGCACGAGGCATTGCGGGAATGGAACCGCAACAAACGGAAGGCGAAGAAATGACCGCGACAGCTACGACATATGACGCAATCATTGTCGGTGGCGGGCATAACGGACTAGTTGCAGCGGCCTACCTGGCCCGATCCGGAGCGAAGACGGTAGTCCTGGAGGGCAGGCACAAGACTGGCGGGGCGGCGACGACCGAGGCGCCGTGGCCGGACGCGCCGGAATTCCGGGTGACCAGGCTGTCCTATGTGATGAGCCTGCTGCCGCCGACGATCATCAATGACCTGGAGCTGGCGAGGCACGGCTACAAGGTCTATCCGATGGGGCCGTACTATCAGGCGTTTCCCGAGGGCGGATCGATCAAGCTCTACGCCGATGACGCCAAGCAGAACCACGAGTCGGTGTCAAAGTGGTCGAAGAAGGACGCCGATGCGATGCCGCTGTGGGATGCCTGGCTGGCTGGGCTGGCGGACGTGCTCGGCCCGCTGCTCCTGACCGTCCCGCCCGCGATCGGCTCCCGCAAGCCGCGCGACCTAGCCGGCACGCTGAAGCTGGCTTGGCGGCACCGAGGCCTGGACGTGCGCACCATTGCCGACGTGACCAGGCTCATGACCATGAGCATCGCCGACCTGCTCGACGACTGGTTCGAGTCGCCGGAGGTCAAGGGTGCCCTGGCGGTCAACGGCGTAATCGGAACCTGGGCCGGACCTTACGAGCCCGGTACCGCCTACGTGATGGCCCACCACTCGATCGGCGACGTCGGCGACGGCCACCTCGGGAACTGGGGCTTCCAGGAGGGCGGCATGGGCGCGGTCTCGGACGCCATCGAACTGGCCGCGCGTAGTCACGGCGCCGAAATCCGGCTGAACTCGCCCGTGGCGAAGATCTTGATCGAGGGCGGCAGGGCCGTCGGCGTCGCGCTGGCCAATGGCGACGAGCTCCGGGCCAAGGTCGTGGTGTCCACGCTGCACCCGCGCACGGCGTTCCTGGAGCAAGTCGGCCCGGAGCACCTGCCCGCGGATTTCGTGACCGACATTGAGCGGTGGAAGTCGCGCAGCGGTGTGGTGAAGATCAACCTAGCCCTGGCCGAGCTGCCGGACTTCACCGCCGACCCCGGCGTCGAGCTGCAGGAGCACCACACCGGGTCGGTGGAGATGGCCCCGACGATGGAATACATCGAGCGCGCCTTCCAGGACGCCAGGGACGGCAAGGCCGCGGTACGCCCGTTCAGCGACGGCGTCATCCCGACCGCGTTCGACAAGACGCTGTGCCCCGAGGGCAACCACATCATGTCGCTGTTCACCCAATGGGTGCCGCAGGACTGGAACACCGAACCGCACACCGAGGAGCTCGAGGCCTACGCCGACCGCATGATCGATTGCTACAACGAGCTCGCGCCGAACTTCAAGTCCTCGATCCTGCACCGCGACATCGTGGGGCCCTACGAGATGGAGGAGGAGTACGGCCTGATCGGCGGGAACATCTTCCACGGCGAGCTGTCGCTTGAGCAGCTGTTCCATATGCGCCCCGCGCCCGGCTACGCGGACTACCGCACGCCCGTGGACGGCCTGTATTACGGCAGCTCGGCCACGCACGCGGGCGGTGGCGTCTGCGGCATTCCCGGCTGGCAAGCGGCCAAGGCCGCGATCGCGGACAGGAAGCGGGCCAAGCGGACACGACACGCATGACCAACTTCGCGGTGCTGGCCCAGGGGGGCGACCCCCCGGAACCCCCGACGGTGCTGGCCCAGGGGGGCGACCCCCCGGAACCCCCGACGAGGCTCGCCCGGCCAGCCGATGCCACCGCGCAGTCGGGCTCGGCTGATACGGCTCCGCCTTCGTTCCCATCCGAACTAGCCGCTACCCAGACCGCGCTGCTGGCTATGCTCGAGGCCCGCAGCGTGGCGCTGGTCGGTGCCTCGCCTCGGCCCGGCACGTTCGGCCGGCGGATGGCTGAGGAGGCCGCCAAGAGCGCGAGTCGGCCGCGGATTTACCCCGTCAACCCGAAGTACGCCGTGCTGGACGGCCGCCCCTGCTTTCCCTCGCTAGCTGACCTCCCGGAGGCAGTGGACCTGGCCCTGCTCGCCGTGCCCGACGCGGCGCTGGAAGAGCAGCTCTCGCTGGCGGCTGAGGTGGGCGTGCGATCGGGCGTGGTCTTCGGCAGCGCGCATGGAAGGCGGGAACGAGTCGCCACCATCGCTAACTCGGCCCGTATGGCACTGTGCGGGGCAGGCTGCATGGGCTTCATCAACGTCAGCCGTGGCGTGCGGGCCATCGGGTACACCGAGGCTGACCCGGTGCCGGACGGGCCGGTCGCCCTGGTCACGCACTCGGGCTCGGTGTTCTCGGCCCTGCTGCGGGCCCGCCGCAGGCTCGGCTTCACACTGGCGGTGTCCTCAGGTCAGGAGCTGGTGACCAGGACGCCGGCTTACCTCGAGTACGCGCTGAGCCTGCCGGAAACCCGCGTTCTGGCCCTGGTGCTCGAGGCGATCAAGGACGGCGCCGCGCTGCGCCGGGTCCTGGCTCGCGCGGCCGAGCGCGACATCCCCGTCGTGCTGCTGACGACCGGCAACTCGGCCGGCGGCCGGGAGATGGTGGCCGCCCACTCCGGGGCCTTGGCCGCGGCGGACGGCGGCTGGGAGGCCCTGGCCCGCGCATACGGCGTGCACCGAGTGAACGACCTCGCCGAGTTCACCGACACCCTCGAGTTGTTCGTGGCCGGCCGGCGTGCAGGCACCGGGACCGGTCTGGCCACAGTGCACGACTCAGGGCTGGAGCGAACGCACGTCGTGGATATGGCAGCCGAGCTGGGCGTGCCGCTCGCCGCGATCGGCCCGGCCACCGTGGCGCGGTTGTCGAAGCGGCTTGACCCCGGGCTGATCCCGGCCAATCCGCTCGACGTATGGGGGACCGGTGCCGACACCAGGGAGCTGTTCGGCGCGTCCCTGGCCGCGCTGGCCGCCGACCCGGCGGTTGGGGTGGTCACGCTGGCAGTCGACTTGGTGCACGAGCTGGACGGCGACGACTCCTACCCGCTCGCACTGCTCGACGTGGCCGCCCAGACCGACAAGCCGCTGGCGGTGCTGAGCAACCTCGGCAGCGCCATCGATCCTGGGGTGGCGGGCCAGCTACGGGACCGCGGCATACCGGTGCTCGAGGGAACGCGGTCCGGGCTGCTGGCCCTGCGGCACCTGCTCGACCATGCCCGCTGGCGAGGTCGCGTCGGGGCGCCCGGCGCTGACAGTGACTGCATACCTGCCACCGCTCGCGATCCGAGCCGACGCCGCCGCGGTGCGGCGCTGCTGGCCGCCGGCGAGGCGACCGGCGCGCGCCTGCTCGACCTGCTGGCCGAGTACGGCATTGGCGTGGCCCGCAGCGTGGCCGTCAGCGACGCCGCGGGCGCGCTCGCGGCTGCGCAGGCGATCGGTTACCCGGTCGTGCTGAAGACAGACGAGCCGACGATCCTGCACAAGTCCGATGTCGGCGGGGTTCTCCTCGGTGTCGCCGACGGCGACCAGCTCGCCGCCGGCTACGGAGACCTGGCGGCGCGGCTGGGCCCGCGGGCGCTGGTCTGCCAGTCCATCCAGGCCGGGGTAGAGCTAGCGCTCGGTATCGCGCACGACCCCGAGCTCGGACCGTTCCTCGTGGTCGGGGCGGGCGGCGTGCTGGTCGAGTTGCTGGCGGACCGCGCGGTGGCGCTGCCGCCCGTGGACGCCGTAACCGCCACCGAGTTGCTGGACGGGCTGCGGGTCGGCAAGCTGCTGGCTGGAGTCCGGGGAGCGGCCCCGGCCGATATGACCGCCGTGATCGCGGCGATTACCGGCCTGTCGGTCCTGGCGGCCGAGCTCGGCGACGAGCTCGAGGCCCTCGACGTGAACCCGCTGATCTGCGGTCCCGGCGGTGCCGTGGCCGTGGATGCGCTGGCGATCGCCCGACGACGCGGCCGCTAGCGCTGGCCCAGCATCACCTGGACCTTGCGGAGCGGCAGGCGGCCTGCATTTAGTGCCCGGCCAGCCGGCCGCCGTCGATGTGCAGGATCTCTCCCGTTACGTACGGCGCCGACTCCAGGTACAAGATGCCGCCGACGACGTCGCTGACCTGACCCAGACGCCCGAGCGGGGGCAGCGCGGCTGCGAGTTCCTCGGGAGTGAAGGACTCTAGAGGCGCCAGCGGGGTCTGCGTGACGCCCGGCGAGACGGCATTCACGCGGATGCCCTTCGGCGCGTACTCGACGGCCAGTGCCTTCGTGACCGAGGCCAGGCCACCCTTCGTCAGCGCGGCCAGCGCCGACGGCGATGCGGAGTTCGCATGCTGCGCGACGCTGGCGCTGACGTTGACGACGTGACCGCTGCCCTGCTTGACCATCTCGGCGATGACGCGCTGCGTCAGCCAGAAGAATCCGCCGAGGTTGACGCTGGTGACCAGGGCGTAGTCCTTCGCCGTGTAGTCGGTGAACGGCTTGGAGACGAACACGCCGGCGTTGTTGACCAGCGTGTCGATGCGTCCGAAGCGATCCAAGGCCTGCCCGACGATCCGGTCGGTGGTAGCCGGGTCGGAGATGTCACCTTCCACCGTCAGGACGTCCAGATCCTCGGACGGCTTGATGGTGAGGGCGTTCGCCACGACTGCCCAGCCCCACTGGCGGTACCCGTCGACCACGCCGGCGCCGATCCCCTGCGAGCCTCCGGTGACGATGACGACCTTCCGCGATGGTTCGCTCATGGTTCCTCCCGCTCACGCGGCCGCGCGCGCCGGATCGCTCGGGTGTGAGGTGAGCGGGGTGATGTCCGTTGCCATCCACGGGTCGAGCGGCAGCGAGTCCACGATGCCCTGCATTTCCTTGCTGTCTTGCGCCCGCCACAGCCCGAGATTGCGTCCCTGGCCGGGGAGCACCCACAGCCGCTCGAGGTATCCCTGGTCGGCCAGTTCATGCGTGCGTGCCGCCTCGCCCGCCTCGGCATCGGCCACGGCCTGGCTGGGAATGTCGGCCGGGATCGTGATCGTGAACGTGGTGAAGAACTCGGTGGCCCCCGGCCGCAGCTCGTGACCGTCGCCGGGACCCGGGTCATTCGCGTGGTGTGCCAGCGGCGTGACCTGGTCGGTGCGCCATACGCGGAGCGGCATTGACGCCAGGATGCGCTCCAGCTCGCCATCGTCGCCGGCGGAGAAAAGGCCAAATGACCGCCATTCGCCTGGCTGCAGGGGAGGCCGCCACAGGCGCAGCAGGTAGCCATCTGCCGCCAGCTCGCGCGAATGGGCGTCCTCGCGGGCGACGACGTCGTCAACGTCACTCTTAGGCGTCCCGTCAGGAACGTGCGTGGTCATGGTGACGAGGTACTCCATGGCTGCGCCCCCTAGTGGTGCCTTCTGCTGCAGTGTGCGCCCTCGTGTGTAGCCAGGCGAGATTGAGGGCCGTCGCGCATGTCGTCTGACACTGCTACAGGCTGTCGGACTGCATTGCGGCAAATTCGTGGTCATCGCCGGACGCATCAATTTTAGACCCGCGGCCGGTCGGCGCCCCTTGGAGGGCGCGCCGACATCGGGCTAGATAAGGCCGGCCGACTCAGGCGCCCGCTGGCCGGGCCATCGCGACCGGCAGCGACTCCAGGCCGCGCAGCACGAACGTGGGCCGCCGCACCGGCGGTCCGGCCAGTTCGAGGCGGCCAAGCCCGGCGAGCAGCGCGGACAGCGCCACCTGGCCCTCAAGCCTGGCCAGCGAGGCGCCAAGGCAGTG
>JASIBJ010000440.1 GCA_030045215.1 Streptosporangiaceae bacterium
CCTGCCGGCGCGGGGGCGACATGAACAGCGAGACCCGGTTCAGGACGACCCGCGCGCTCCTGGCCCGAGCCAGCTGCGCTTGCACGAAGGCCGCCCGGCGCAGCCGGCTGCGCTCGGCGCCGGTCAGGCAGGCGCGCCGCATCGACGCCGCGTGCGCCGCCAGCTCGAGTCCATCGGCGAGCGGAACTAGCTCGGCGGCGCCGTACCGCCGCCGCAACGCCGCCCCGATCAGGAAGTCGGCCAGCGCCGGGTTCTTCGGCAGGCACGGGCCACGCAAGTAGGTGCCGACCGCGTTGCCCAGCAGCACGCCTTCGGTGCCGTCGCCGTTGTTCCCGTGCCCGCTGACCACGTAACCGAGGGGCTGTGCCGTCGGGCCCAGGTACGTGCCGCCGGCGTGGTTCTCGAAGCCGACCAGGAACGTGTCGCCCCACCGCGCCACGAGCTCGCCGATGGCCCGGTCCGCGCGGGCCTCGGAAATGCTGCCGTAGTGCCCGCTGAGCACGGCACTCTGGCGGATGGTCCACGCGTCGAACAGCTCGATCCCGCGCAGCTCGGCTCCCAGCTCGGGCTGGCAGAACCGGCCGAACAGCTCGTAGCCGCCGCCGACTGCCAGCGCGGCCGCACCCTGCGCGACAGCCTCCCTGATGCCCGCGCCCTTGGTCTTGCCGAGGTCGGCGGCCACCAGCCGCTGCTGCGCCTCCCCGCCGCCGCCGATCATGATCAGATCGAACGCAGTCGGCGCGACCGGGTCGCCCAGCCGGAGCTCGGAGACGTCGACGGCGATGCCGCGCCATTCGCAGCGCCGCAGCACGGTCTGGACGTTGCCGCGGTCACCGTAGGTGGCCATGATGTCCGGGTACAGATAGCCGACGGATATCTTCATGCCTGCCACTGCGCTGCTCCGCTCTGCTCGCGCCATACGGCTCCGACGTATCCCTGCTGCCGCAGCCACTGCCGTACCTGCCACAACACGACTTGGGTGGAGACGACCCACATGGGCTGGCCTGCCGGGGTCTGCGCCAGCGCCGTGCGGAACGCCCGGACCGGATCGGGCTCGACTACGACGCCGGCGTCCGGCTGGGCGCCGAGCCAGCCTGCGTACTTCAGCCGAACGGCCAGGTCGGCGGCCCGGTTGCCGCAGACGACCGGGCCGGGGACCAGGCCGGTCAGCGAGTCGAAGTCGACGTCCCAGATCCAGGACGTATCGGGCTGCTTGCCCGGAAAGTCGTTGAGGCCGAGCAGCATCCGCTTGGGCTTGCGGTCGCCGAGGACCGCGCGCAGCACCTCGGTGTATCCGTTGGCGTTCTTAGCCAGCGCCAGGTACACGTCATGCCCCGCCACGTGGACCCTCTCCATCCGGAACGAGCCGGCGGTGATCCGCTCGATGGCCTGCAGCGAGCGATCGGGCAGCTGGCAGTGGCTGGCCGCGGCGACGGCAGCCAGCGCGTTGTAGACGTTGTACAGGCCGGGCAGCGGGATCTCGAGCACGGTTTCCGACGTCTGGGTGACGACCTGCAGTCGCGATCCCGAGGGCCCGAGCAGGTCGATCTTGGTGCCGGTCACGTGCGGCCGGGGACGGCTCAGGCCGCAGCTCGTGCATGACCAGTGGCCGAGGTGGGCGTAGTAGACGCAGGTGTACGACAGCTCCCCGTCGCAGCGCGGGCAGCGCGGGAAATCCGACGTCGGGTCGACCGCGCCTCGTCCCAGCTCGGTGTCCTCGACCCCGAAGTAGACCCTCGGGTTGCTGAGGTCCGATGCGAGGAAGGCCACCCTGGGGTCATCCGCGTTGAGGATGAGCGCCGTATCGGCCGGCAAGGTGCGAATGGAGCGTTCGAGCAGCCCCTTGATGTAGGCCGGCTCAAAGTAGCGGTCGAGCTGGTCGCGGAACAGGTTGGTGCAGACGATCGCCCTGGGCCGCCGGACGTGCCGGACGATCTCGGGGAATGAGCCCTCGTCCACCTCGAAAAGGCCGATCGCCTGCGGGTCGCGGCGCAGCCGGCCGGTCGGGCCGGAGTGGGCGATCATCGTAGCCGCGATGCCCGACCGCTGGTTCGAGCCTTCCTGGTTGAGCACAGGGTGCAAGCCCGAGGCGCGCATGGCGTGAGCGAGCATCCGGCAGGTCGTGCCTTTCCCGTTCGACCCGGTCACCATGACGGCGCCGCGCCGGATCTCCGCCACCAGTCCGGCCAGCGCGCTGGGGTCGATGGTCAGCGCTACCAGCCCTGGTATCGCCGAGCCGTTCCCGCGGCCAAGCTGACGGATGCCGCCACGGGCCGCCTTCGCCATCGACACGGCGAGGGCACGGCGGGCGAGTGCCAGTGCGCTGAGGCGCGCGCCCCCCGCTGAGGACACGGTCATGAGCTTCCCCCGAACCTGACTCTGAGCCGTCCAGGGCAGGACCAGGCTGCGGGGCCGCTGGCCGCATCCGGGCGACTCGCACGGGCACGGTGAACAGCCGTCGGACCCGCCGCTGTTCCCTGCATCCGGACTGGTGGACGTATTCCCCGGGTTCTGGCGGAAGATGGCCAGCTATCCGCTTCCTTTGCTGAGCCTTGGCAAACGCTGGCGAAACCCGGGTTCGTCCGACGAGCAACTCCATTCCTTCGCAGACGACATCGCCCGGGCGAGCCCTCGTTCCCCAAGAAATAGGGATAAATTTGGCGCTAAGGCGGCCGGGCGTTCCGCTCACAGGAGCGCGCGGCCGCCCGGCTAGGCTGCTTGCTGTACTCGAATTGGTGGGGCTCGAAACCACACAGCAGAGGAGCCCGCATGACTCTTGAGGAGACGCTGGCCAAGGTCGCCGAGCTAAGCCGGGAGGAACTCGGGATCGTCCGCAAGCGCGGCGAGGAGAAGACGGCCGCGCGTGAGCACGGCCATGACTTCCACGAGATGCAGAGCGCGGCCGACCGGCTGGATCACTACGCCCATGAGCTGCGCAGACTGCATGACAACGAGTTCGGCCAGCACTGGCGGCAGGAGAGCCGTTCAGACGGAGTCCCCCCGGGAGGCCCCCCGGCGTAGCCGCGCTTCGGGCCCGCTGGCCGCCAGCACAGGGCAGAATTTAAATATGGACACACTTCACGTTGCCGTCGTGGGTTCCGGCCCGGCTGGCCTTTACACGGCCGAAGCGCTGATCAAGCAGTCGGCCGCGCTTAACCCGCCGCAGGACATCCGGGTCGATGTGCTTGACCGCCTGCCAACGCCGTACGGCCTGGTCAGGTACGGGGTTGCGCCCGACCATAAGTCGATCAAGTCGATTGCCGAGTACCTGCGCAACGTCCTCGAGCACGAGGGTGTCCACTTCATCGGCAATGTGCACCTGGGCGAGGACGTCACGCGCGCTGACCTGCTGGCCCACTACGACGCCGTCGTGTACGCGACCGGGGCGATGCGGGACCGGCACCTCGCGATCCCCGGCGAGGACCTGGCGGGCAGCGTCGCGGCCACCGACTTCGTCAACTGGTACTGCGGGCACCCGGACATGGACCCGGGCGCGTTCACCCTCGACGCCGAGTCGGTGGCGGTGATCGGTGTCGGCAATGTGGCGGTCGACGTGGCCCGCATCCTGATCCGCAATCCGGACGAGCTGCGAGAGACCGACGTGTCCCAGCCGGTGCTCGATGCACTGATGGCCAGCAAGGTGCGCGAGGTGCACATGATCGGCCGTCGCGGGCCGGCGCAGGCCAAGTTCACGACCAAGGAGCTGCGCGAGCTCGGCGAGCTCGAGGGCGTGGACGTGGTCGTCGGCGACGGCGAGGCTGACCTGGACGCCTTCGACGCGACCGGGGAGAGCGCCCGGCTGGCCGAGACCGACCGGCACGTCCGCGGCAACTATGCGGTGATTAAGGACTGGGCGCAGCGCACGCCGTCCGGCACCGGCCGCAGGCTCACCGTGCGTTTCTGGCTCCGCCCGATCGAGATCCAGGGTGCGAACGGGGCCGTCTCCGGGCTGACCCTCGAACGCACCAGGCTGGACGAGTCCGGCAAGCTCCAGGGAACGGGTGAGCTCGAGGCGCTGCCGGTCCAGATGGTGCTGCGTTCCGTCGGATACCAGAGCGTGCCGCTGGCGGGCGTGCCGTTCGACGACCGCAACTACGTCGTGCCGAACGAGGCCGGCCGGGTGATCGGGCCCGATGGCCGGCCGCTGCGGGGGCAGTATGTGGCCGGCTGGCTCAAGCGCGGGCCGACCGGCGTCATCGGGACGAACAAGTCCGACGCCGCGGAGACGGTCCGCTCGCTGCTGGCCGACCTGGCCGGCGGGCCTGGTCCTGACGATGTCCAGCTGCCCCGGGCCGGCCTGTTGCGGATGCCCGACGGTGCTCCCGCGGGTGAGTCGCCGCTGGCCGGGCTCCTGGCCTACCGCGGGATCCGGCACGTGAGCTACGACGACTGGCTCGGCATCGAGGCGGCCGAGAAGGAACTCGCGGCCTCGCTTGGCCGTGGCGCGCGGGTGAAGCTGGCCAGCCGCCAGGACATCCACAAGGCCTGCGGCCTGAGCTAAGCGGGCGCCGAACTCAGCTGTTCGTCCGGTACTCAGGAGCTGCTCACGGCCATCGGCAGGCGGCTTGACCGGCTGAGGTACCAGCCGAGCGCCTCGCATGAGTCATGCCTCGGGCAGGCCAGAGCGGTCAGTCCGGCCTGAATGTGGCGACCGGTCAGCGCGTTCGCCGGCAGCCTTCCGGCCGGGACGCGAGCCCACCGGCCGCCGTCCCAGGTCAGCGCCACCGGGTAGGCCGGCCCGTCGGTCAGCACGTAGCCGACCGCGGCGCAGAAGCCAGCGGCCGGGCAGGCGATGCCGGTGAGCTGCGAGCTGAGGCCGCGCCTGGGCATGCCCGGCGTCGGCGTGGCCGGCGCCCAGTGTCGGCCGTCGGCTACGGTCGTCATGCTGTAGAACGCGTTATTCACCTGGTAGTCGCCGATGGCCAGGCAGTAGTCAGGTCGCGGGCAGGCGATCCCGTCCATGCTCGAGCCCGGCGGCAGGTTCTGGCCGCTCCGGGCATCGGCGGGCAACTGAATCTGCACCGCGGTGCCCCACTGACCGTCGGTCTCGGTGACCCCGGCCGCGGCGTTCTGTACACCCTTCCACTCGTACTCGCCGACGGCCTCGCAGTTGCCCGGCCGCGGGCATGAGACCGCGAACAGGGCCACGTCGAAACCGGGTGGACCGGCGTCGGCCGGCATGGCGATCTCGGTGGCCCGACGCCACCGGCCCCTGATTTCCTGGACCGCCATCGCCTGACTGCTCTGCTGCCGGTCGGTGTAGCCGCCGACAGCCTCGCAGGAACCCGGCGCCGGGCAGCTCACGCCTTCCAGGAAGGTGCCAGGCGCGGCGGCCGCGTTCGCGGGCGGCGTGATCTGCTGGGCCCGGTCCCAGTGGCCGCGAACCTGCGTGAGCACGAACGCCCTGGTGCCGCCGTAGCGCGTGTCGTAGTGGCCGACGCCAGTGCAGTCGCCCGGACGCGGGCAGGCGAAGTCCTCGACGGTTGCGTACGGATCGAGGCCGGCGTCGGCGGGCAGCCGGACCGGCTGGCGGGCGCCGAGCCAGTGGCCGCTCACCTCGGTGAACAGATAGGCCTGGGTGTTACCGCTGCGATCGTTGTAGGACACGCTGGCGACGCAGTTGCCGGCGCTGGCGCAGCCTAAGCCGCCGACGTCCTCCCCGGCATAGCTCAGGGACGGCGTGTGCAGCTCGATGGCCTGGCCGAAGCGGAACGCGGCTGCGGTCTGGGCCCGAGGCGCGCGGGCCCGCGCCGGCTGGGCCCGAGCCGGGCGAGCCCGCGCCGGCTGGGCCTGGGCTGGCTGGGCCTTGGCTGGCCAGGCCGCGGCAGTGACTGCCGCCGCGGCGCAGGCCAGAGCGATGAGGAAGACCTGGTGAGATGCGATTGAGTGCGACATGGCCAGACCGTACGGGCCGCGGAAGTAACCGGTCATGAGCAGAAGGCCCTGGCCGGGGTAGGCAGTTCTACCGGACTGCTCGCGGATCGGTGACGGCCGCCGGCCGCATCGGCCGGGCGCTAGGGTCTGCTCGCGACTAAGTCTGCCAGCGCCGCGGGCGCGCCCTGCAGCTGGCGCTTCCTCGTGCCCGCAAGCTCGCGCTTGATCCAGCCGTCGATTGTCTTATCGCTCTCCCATGAGGTGATCAGCGCGTACCGGGGCTTGGGGCCCGGGTGCCAGACGACGTGCCACAGACGCTCGGTGTCGATGACCAGCTGCATGCCGGGATGGAGCCTGATGCGCGTCTCGGTCGACGGGTCCTCTTTGTCCTCGCGCAGGATGAACATGGACTGGCCCGCCGCGTCGTCCAGCTCGAGCCAGGACCGGACAACCCAGCCGGTGCCCTCCGGGTTCAGCCGGTTGTTGTCGTCAAGGTGCAGTTGGCGAAGCGCCGTGGCCTCGTCACTGGGGTTGAGCTTGATGACGCGCACCCGGCCGTAGTTGCCGCCTATCTTCTCGACGTAGTTGACGAGGCTCGGCGCGATCTGAGAGTTGGAGGTCCAGACCCCGTACTTGTCTGCCTTGCCGTGATCCCAGAAGCCGCGGCAGTCCATCTCCCCGGTGGCCGACGCGAGCGGGGCAAAGTTCGTATCGCCGCCGCTCTTCCAGTCCATGTATTCCAGTGACTCCCACTCCCTGGGAGCAATCGCCGGCCCCCCGTAGTCATTCAGGACGACGAAGCCCTTTTCGGCCATGACGTCGAGCTTGTAGTGCATGCATTCCCCCGTGTTGCTCGGATGTCCTTCCCGAACCGGTCGTATTTCCCGTGCAGTGCGGCTCTACGCGGCTAAAACCGCAGGCCGGACTAGGCCGTGACAGGCATTTTGTCGCCCGATTACCTCGATAACCGCCGCGGTATTCCCCGTGGCCGGAAAGGCTCCCGCGAAAGCGGCATCGCTCGCGTGCTGTCGGGCTCCGGCTTACCCGAATGACATAGCGGCTGTCAGTGCGGGCTGCGAGTCGATAAGGCCCGAGCCAAGAATTCGCCCGCCAGGCGTCGTCATGCGGCCACGAAGATCTTTTCGCCGGGCATGCGCCGCCGGAACATCAGTGGGGGGCAGTGCGCTGTCGCTCTAAGAGCAGCACCGGCGCCCCTAGTGTCGTTCCGGACCCGGAGCAGTGACGGCAAACTGCCCAAACCTGCGCCTCCGCTCGCGTCCGCATGCCGATCTAGCCCCGCGGCCGCGGTCAGTCGAGCCGGTGACCACGATCGCCTGGCGGCTCGCGCACGTCATCGTGGCGGTGTTCGGCAGACGTAATGCGTCGCACTTTGGCGGGCCGCCTGCCGACTATGAGACGTTCGAGTTCGCGGGCTCGGCCGCAGCGGCGCTCGGGCAGCTCGACAACGGTTATGCGGCATCGGTCCAGGGGGTGCGATCCCTGGATGCCGACGCGCTGGCGCGGCCGTGCGGGCCCGCGGAGGCGCCGTTCGGTGAGTCCCCGATGGCGGGCCTCGTGCTGCACATCAACCGCGAGGTCATCCATCATGGTGCCGAGATCTCGCTTTTGCGGGATCTGTACCGCTGGAAGGAGAGCTGACGTGCCGTATGACTTTCAGATCGCCGTCGACTGCGAGCGCCCGCACGAGCTAGCCGACTGGTGGGCGGAGACGCTGGACTGGGTGGTCGAAGAGCAGGACCCGGACTTCATCCGCAGGATGATCACCGAGGGTTATGCGAGTGAAAGCGACACGACGACGCACGCGGGGAAGCTTGTCTGGACCGACGGAGCCGCGATCCGGCATCCCGACGGACCGGCAACCGGGCACCGTCGGCGGATCATCTTCCAGCAGGTGCCCGAGCCCAAGACGGCGAAAAACCGGTGGCACATCGACGTCTGGGTCGGCCAGGAGAACGTCCAGCCGGCATTGGAACGGCTGATCGCCAGGGGAGCGACGTTCCTGCATGACGGGCAGCAGGGCCCGCACCGCTGGGTGACGCTGGCCGATCCCGAGGGCAATGAATTCTGCGTGAGCTGACAGGCATTTGTCACCCCCTGGGGGTCTTTCGCGGGTTCGCCGGACCTGACTACGATTTCGCAGGTGAGCATGTCGGAGCCAGCGGGCCGGTCCGTACCGGCTGGCCAGGTGGATCCGGCCAAACTGCGCCGGATGCTCGGATCCCCCGAGCTCAGCTGGCTGGTCGAGCGGATCCGCGCGAAGCTCGAGCGCGGCGAGCGGCTCGACGGCACGGTGACGCTGGTCGGGGCGACTCCGGCGCAGCGCCGCGCGGTGGCGCGCCTGCTTGGCCGCCATCCGGGCCGCGGGACCTCGCTGAGCGTGCCGCTGCCCGCAGTGGCCAACGAGCTCTTCAGGGCGGCGGCCGCGCCCAGCCTGCGGGCGGCGGTGGTAGAGCTAGGCGGCCCGGTCCGCGACCTGGCCGCCGAGCGCGCCGCGGATCTGCGCCGGTGGGGCGATGCCCTTGAGGTGCTGCGCGCCAGCAGGCTGTCCGAGCTGTCCTGGTACCGGGAATGGGTAGATGCCATCCGCCGCGACGGCACGGCCAGCAAGCTGATCAAGCAGGGCCATTCGGATCTGCTCGGCCAGGCCGCAGCCGTACTCGAGCACATCTCCACCGATGCCGAGCCGGCCGACCCCGTCCTGTCCTCCCTCGCGGCCGCGGTCACGGGTGACGAGCGCGCGCTCACGGACGGGCCGCTGGCGGGGCTCGTCTTGCGCGCGCTGGCCATCCGCGAGGGCGTCCAGGCCCCGGTCGGCGCGGAGGCGGCGCAGGCGTTGTGGAGCGCGGCCGGTATGGTCGCCGACGAGCTGACCAGTCAGGTGCTCGTGCTGAACGTGCGGGCCGGCGGCCAGCCCGTCGGGCGCTGGCTCACCGAGGCGGCCGAGGAGGGACTGCCGTTCCGGCTGACTCTGGGCCAGCTCATCAAGTACCCCGTCCTGGCGTGGGCGCTCGATATCTACGTCTGCACCAGCTCGGCCCTGGTCCGGGCCGCGGCCGAAGAACTGGGGGCAAGCTGCCCGGCGCTGGTCTGCACCGAGGGTGAAGCCTCGGTGGCGTGCGCGCGGCTGTTGCGGGCTGCGGCCAGCAGCGGGACCACCGTGCACTGGCACGCCGATTTCAGCTGGTCGGGCCTGCGCAGCACCGCGGCCGCGATCCGGCACTTGCGCGCCCAGCCGTGGCAGATGTCGGCGGGTGACTTCCAGTCGGCCCTGTCAGCTGTCGGCGAGCCACTGCGCGGCCGGGCGGAGCCGAGTCCCTGGGATCCGCGCCTGTCTGAGGTTATGCAGCGGTCAGGGCGGATGGTGGCCGAGGACCGCGTGCTGCCCGGCCTGCTGTCTGATCTCGCGGTCCACCAGCGGGTCGGTTAACGCCCCCCCGAGCGCCGCATCCGGCTGGCGGCTAGTCGCCGGAGATGATCTTCTTGAGCAGGCTGCGGGTTCGCTTGCGATCAGCCTCGTCCCTGGCGAACTCGGCCGCCACGAAGTCCGTCGCGCCTGCCGCAGCGACTTCCGCGATCTGCGCTGCCACAGCGTCTTCGTCGCCGACGATCGCCACGTCAGCCGGCCCGGCGGCACCCTCCTTGTCCAGCATGGCGCGATAGGACGGCAGCTGGCCGTAGATCGCGAACTCCTCGGCGACCTGTGCTCGGGCGGCGTCGGGTTGGCTCGTCACGCAGACCGGCAGCTGGCAGACGACCCTCGGCGTCTCCCTGCCGGCCGCGTCGGCGGCCGCCGTGATCGTCGGGACGATGTAATCCCGCACGGTGGCCGGACCTGTCATCCACAGCACCGTGCCGTCGGTCCGCTCGGCCGCGAGCCGGAGCATCCGCGGCGCCATCGCGGCGAGCAGGACCGGCACCCTGGACGCCCGCGGGGTTGACAGGCCGATGTGCGCGCTGACCGTGCTGCCGTCAACGCTCGCCGGCGTCCCGTCGAGCAGCGGCAGCAAGATCTCCAGGTACTCGCGCATGTGCCTGGCGGGCTTGTCGAAGCTGTATCCGTAGATGCTCTCGATGACGATCTGGTGCGACACGCCGATCCCGAGCGTGAGCCGTCCGGGGCCGACCGCCAGCGCCGCGGTCATGGCCTGCTGCGCGAGCGCGGCCGGATGCCGGGGATAGGTCGGGATCACGGCCGTGGCCAGCTCGATTCCTGGCACCTGGCTGCCTGCCACCGCCAGCGCGGTCAGTGCCTCCAGCCCGAAGATG
>JASIBJ010000001.1 GCA_030045215.1 Streptosporangiaceae bacterium
CGACTACGTCGTGATCACCGCCGGCTCTTTCGACCTGCTCATCGAGCTGGTCTGTGAGGACGACGAACAGCTGCTGGAGATCCTCGGCCGCGTGCGGGCGATCCCGAGCGTGACCGCGACCGAGACCTTTGTTTACCTCAAACTACGCAAGCAGACCTACAGCTGGGGGACCAGATGAGCACCTCTTACTCGAAGGACGAGATCGCGGCGCTGCAGGAGAAGGCCAAGCGCCATCTATGGCTGCATTTCACCCGGATGTCGTCGTACGCCGACAACGACATGCCCGTCATCGTGCGGGGCGAGGGCCAGTACGTCTACGACCAGCATGGCAAGCGTTACCTCGACGGCCTGGCTGGCCTGTTCGTCAGCCAGATCGGCCACGGCCGGGCCGAGGTAGCCGAGGCGGGCGCCCGGCAGGCAGCCGAGCTGGCCTACTTCCCGCTCTGGTCCTATGCGCACCCGCAGGCCATCGACCTGGCGGAACGCCTCGCCGCCGCCGCCCCCGGCGACCTGAACAGGGTCTTTTTCACCACTACCGGCTCGGAGGCGGTCGAGTCCGCGTGGAAACTGGCCAAGCAGTACTTCAAGAACATTGGCCAGCCTGGCCGCTACAAGGTGCTCAGCCGGGCGATTGCCTATCACGGCACGTCGATGGGCGCCCTCGCGATCACCGGTCTGCCCGGCATCAAGGCGCCATTCGAGCCGCTCCCGCCGGGCGGCGTCCGCGTTCCGAATACGAACTTCTACCGGGCCCCGGCCTTCGTAGCCGATGACGAGACCGCGTTCGGCGTCTGGGCCGCGGACGAGATCGAGCGTGCCATCGAGCAGGAGGGTCCGGAGTCGGTCGCGGCCGTGTTCCTTGAGCCAGTCCAGAACTCTGGCGGCTGCTTCCCGCCGCCGCCTGGCTACTTCCAGCGGGTCAGGGAGATCTGCGATCGGCATGGCGTGCTGCTCGTGTCGGACGAGGTCATCTGCGCCTTCGGCCGCCTCGGCTACTACTTCGGCTGCGACCGGTATGGCTACGAGCCCGACATCGTCACGTTCGCGAAGGGCGTCACCTCTGGCTATGCCCCGCTGGGCGGCATGATGGTCGCCGATCACCTGATGGAGCCGTTCAGCGAGGGGCATGCCTCGTTCCTGCACGGAGTGACCTTCGCCGGGCACCCGGTCTCCTGCGCAGTGGCGATGGCCAACCTCGACGTGTTCGAGAAGGAGGACCTGCTGGGCAACGTCCGGGCCAATGAGCAGGCGTTCCGCGCGACGCTTGAGAAGCTCGGCGACCTGCCGATCGTCGGCGATGTGCGCGGCGCGGGCTACTTCTACGGCATCGAGCTGGTCAAGGATAAGGCGACCAAGGAGACCTTCGACGACCACGAGTCCGAGCGGCTGCTGCGCGGGTTCCTCTCGCACGCGCTGTTCGACGCCGGGCTCATCTGCCGCGCGGACGACCGCGGCGACCCGGTCATCCAGCTCTCCCCGCCGCTGACCTGTGGCCAGGAGCACTTCGACGAGATGGAGCAGATCCTGCGCGACGTCCTCTCCGAGGCCTGGACCAAGGTCTGACCGGCCGGGCCCGGCCGGGCCCGTGCAGGGTCTCACCGCGCGTGACATGTTGATCTTGTTTGACCTGCAGGCTTGCGTTTGTCTCACGGCGACTGGACCAAGATCAGTCTCAGAACCGTGGCACTTCCACGGCAGCGCGCTGGTTCAGCGCCAGTGTCGGGTGACCGCGCCCGGTGAGCAGGCGGGCCACCGGCTGCCAGCTCCAGCCTCCCAGCCACGCGTCGGGAACCAGGACGAATGTTGGCGCGGGCCTGCTCTCAGCCACGTCAGATCTCCTCTGCTCTGATGGGCCCTGGGCTGGGGAGTTCGAGTAAACGACCGGAAGTGTGCCGCTTGCGCGGCGTTGTTATTTGATGATCTTGGATCAGGGTCGCCGCCGAAGGCAACCGCCGATCCAGGCGTGCGTCGAAGAGGTCAGCCGATCAGGCTTACGCACAGCGCGACAACTGCGAGACCCTGCAAAACGGCTCTGAGCACGATGATTCGGTCCCAGTCGCGTTGCAGCGCGCGGGCGTTCGACGGCGTCTCGTGAGCGTCAGCAGCCGCCGTGAGAATGCGGTTGATCGGCGCGCTGATGCGTAGGTAAACAACCACCCAGCCCGCCAAGAGGAGGAACGCCGCTGCTGCCGCCGCCGACGCCGCGGTCCGGTCGGCTGCCGCGGCGAGACCGGCAGCTGCGGCGGCTGCGACGACGCCGAGGATTCCTGGAACGGGCATGCGGCGGTCTGCGAAGCGGTGCACGTTCCCCATGACAGCGGTGAGCGTGGCGTCGTCAACCTTGGCGAGCGCCGGTCGCTGGACGAGCGCGCAGAAAACGTCGGTGCCGTAGACCACGCCGGTGCCCACGATCGCGGCGAGCGCGGCGAGTTGGTACAGGAGCATCATGCCTGGGCCTCGAGGCCACCGCCCAGCGGCGGCAACGCGCCCATCTGCTGAAACACCTGCAGGGTGTTCAG
>JASIBJ010000047.1 GCA_030045215.1 Streptosporangiaceae bacterium
ATTCGGCAGCGGCGGTACGGCGACCCCGGTCCAGCCTCACAGCAGTGGATCGCCCGGCGGGCGGAACTGACGCGCACCTTTCTGCGACCCGCCATCGAACAGCTCGTAGCGCAATGGCGGCCCAGATAACTACCGTAGAGCCGCCAGCAACGTCACCAACCAGCGAGAAGGCGGACCCGCTGCCAGTTCCACGGAGCTGCACCCCTAGCTGGGTGACAAACTGAGGGACAACCAGCGCGGCGAGCAGGCGACATCGGCGGACACCAGCGGACGGTTAGCCATGGCTCAGTGGCATGTAACCGCTGGTCATCGGCGTCTGGTTTTACCCTTGTAATGAATAGGTCGTCGGTTCGATTCCGACAGGCGGCTCCAGTCCACAGGCACGGATTTCGAGAAGTGTTCGAGTCGGGTTCTCCATTGGGTGCTCCAATAAGCCGCGAAGCGCCAGATCACTTCTGGAAAGGCGTGGCTCAAAGAGTCTGCAGAGGTCTGGAACTGTCCGACCCGCTAGCGATGGCTATGGTTCTGAGCTTCCATGTGGGTATGTCAGCCCGGGACAGATGAACAGCCAGCCGCAACGAAGTCAGCACCTCCCGCCCGGAGGCGAGATTGGGCTGCGACCGGGATTGCGATCGGGGCTATTTTGGTGGGTGCAGCAGCGTGCGGTGGCCTGTACCTCACGAGCCAGTCGTTAACGCATACGGCCCAGTCGTCAGCCCAATCGTTGAGGGAGACAACAAGACAGGCTAATGCCCAGTTCCAGATTGCCTGCGGCAAGAGGTGACTGACGAATACACCACGGCAGTCACCGACCTCGGCTCAAGTTCCATCGACGTCAGGTTCGGAGGCGTCTACCTACTCCAGCAGCTACAGAACGTTCCGGAAACACAGGGCAGCGGGCTTGCCGCGCCGCCCAGCTCGTCCCTTCGTCCCAGCATCTTCCCGGCCTCGCCCACGACGATCGTGATCAACAGCATCACGGGCAGGACTGCTTGCAATGGGGCCTGGTTACCTTAGCGCGCTCGTGGGCTAGCCCCGCCGGGCTAGCTTCTGCGCCTCCTGTTTCAGGTAGGGCTCGCAGTTTCCGGGGACGACTATTGATTGCACCGGCTCGACGACGGTGTAGCTGCTGCCGTCGGCGGTGTAGGTAAACTGCGGTTCTGCCGGCCGCGGGCGGGCGTCTGTCCGCGTCTGCCGGAACACCAGGTTGGCGTCCGAGTGCGGGCCGATGGTGTCGCCTACGGCCAGCCGCCGCTGCTTCCACCACGGCACGTCTGGCGGCCAGGGTACGAGTCCCACGAGCCCGTGCCCGTACTGAGGCCCCCACGGCACCAGGTAGGCCGGGGAGGTCATCTGCTGGCCAGGGCCGCCGACCAGCCGCATGCTGGTGATCATCACTGCCTCGTCGCTCGGGTTCTCTATAGCGTAGAAGCCGTTAGCCAGCGTCGTGCCGGGGCTGCATTCCAGGCCGGGCGCCCACGTCGCGGGGTTGCCGAGCGGTGGCGGTCCGGCTGTGCCGCGGCTCACCACGACGCCGGCCACGATGCCGATGATTGCCAGCCCGCCGCCCGCGGCAGCCACTGCCCGTCGTTTCATCTGATTACCAGTTCTTTGCGATCAGAACCTTGGGGTGGTTACCGCCTGGTAGGTCGTCCTCGCCGCACAGGTAACTTCTGCCGTACGGGAAGTTGACCGTTATGCTGGCATTTGTATCGTATCCAGTCTGAGCAGCGCAGGTGAACCCCGGGACCGAGAACCCGGCCGAGAACGTGATCGCTGAAGTGCTCCCGACGGTAAGCCCCGTCCCCTTTGGCTGCGGCACGCAGTTGTAGTTGTGGTATCGGGCCGACGCCCGTCCACTTCTTGCCCTCGTTCTTGAACGCTACAGAAGCGCAGCTCCGAGGCTCGGCGAGCAGGCTCACAATGCCGTCGCTGGTCACCCTGCATATGGTCGCGGCGCTGGCGGTGAGCACGACCTTGCCGGACCGGCTAGCCTTCGACTTGATCACGGATCTGGAGCCCTACCTGGCGGCCATCGAGTCACCCGACTCTGAGGTAGTCAAAGCGAGAGTCAGGTCGCTAGCCGGACAGCACCCCAGAGGCGGGTGACATTCGCGGCCTGAACTCGTCGTTCTACCGGCCGACGCGGCACGCACATAATGTCGAGGCGCGCACGATGGATGAAGTGTTCCATCCGCCAGGCCGATGGCGACGCTCAGACACTCGGTTTGTCGTGCCACGACCTAACCCGAACGTGCGCCGGGCCGTCTGGCTCATGCTCATAGGTGCAGGGCTGGAAATCGCGGCAGCGGTCGTTGCCATCAATACGGAGCCCAGCCTCGTGCCTTGGTTCAACAGTCACAGCCCAAGGCCCGGCACCTCGCTCATGCGGACTCTGGTAAGTGCCCAAGGCCAGACCGAGATGTACTTGTCTCTAGAGGCTGCGGCGTGCTGGCTGGTCATGGCATACGCGAACAGAGCAGCAAGGAGCGATGCTCCGCGGATCATTTCTGCCTTCCTCTTCGTGATGGGGATCGCGAGCCTGCAGCTCGACTTCTCCGCACCGCGCTCCGCTGCCTCCATCGCCCTTTCCTTCGTCATATGCCTTGTTGGCCTGGGCGTTGTCCTGCTTCTGTTCAGCGACGAGCTGCAGCGCGTGATCGGATTTGAGCGCAAGCATCTGTCGGCGGTGTAGTCTCCGCGCGACCAGCAGACGGAGAGCAGGATAGGCGGCGCCACCTGATCAGCGGGAACCTCCGCCCCGATTACCCCGCCACTAGACGCGCCGTGATCGACACGGCCGCCCGGCCGACGCGCGGCACCGAGATCTTCGTCGGCGACGGCGATCAGCTCGCCGAGGTCCGCCGGGCCGCCTCGCGGAAGCGGAACAACTCATGCGTCCCCCAGG
>JASIBJ010000441.1 GCA_030045215.1 Streptosporangiaceae bacterium
AGCCGCGGAGCGATTGCCTGAGTCAGGACCGGCTGCAGGCCAGATGCTGATCAGGGCTTGTGCGCCACCACGAAGACCCGGCGGAACGGCAGCACCGTGCCGTACCCGGCCGCCGGGTAGGCGGCCCGCACCTGCTCGCTGTAGTCGGCAAGGAAACCGGCGGCATCCTCGGGGCCGAGCGCGCTCAGCACCGGCCGCAGGCCCGTGCCCTTGTACCACTCGGTCACCGGGTCGGCCCCGCTGAGCACGTGCAGGTAGGTCGTCTCCCAGGCATCGACCCGCAGCCCTAGCCGGGCGAGGACGTCGAGGTACTCGCCGGGCTCGCCGGCTTGCCTGTTCAGCCGGGCCGCGGCCAGCTTGTCACGCCACTGCGGCGCAGCGGCTAGTTCCCGTAACACCGCATGACTTGGCTGGTCAAAGTTGCCAGGCATCTGGAACGCGAGCCAGCCGCCCTCGGCCAGGTTCGCCGCCCAGTGCGGCAGCAGTTCCTGATGGCCGGGGACCCACTGCAGGACGGCGTTCGAGACGATCACATCGACCGGCCGATCCGGCTTCCAGTCCACGACGTCACCGACTGAGAAGGTAAGCCGGCCCCCGCCCGCGGTTCCGTGCACGCCCGGCGCGGAAGCGTCGGCAACCATCCGGTCCGCGGCCGCGATCATTTCGGCCGACGAGTCGATCCCGTCGACGTCGGCGTCTGGCCACCGGCGGGCAAGCGCGGCCGTGAGCTGGCCGGGCCCGCAGCCCAGATCCACGACGTAGCCGGGTGCCGTGGCCGCGATGCGCCCGGTTAGATCGAAGAACGGGCGAGAGCGCTCGTCGGCGAAGCTCAGGTACTGCCCCGGGTCCCACATGGCAGCCATCTCATTTCTCTTGATATCAAGATAACAAGTTCAGTTTCTACTCCGAATGAAGTCTCGATGTCAAGAGATATGCTCGGGCCATGGCCCATCCAGCCCGCTCTCGCGACCGCCAGGCAGGCCCGCTAGTCAGCGACGAGGTCGACGAGATCGTTGCCCGCTGGCAGGCCGAGCGACCCGACCTGGACGTAGCCCCGCTACAGGTGCTCAGCCGGGTCTCCAGGCTCGCCCGGCACCTCGACCGCGCGCGGCGAGCGGCATTCGCCGCGCATGGCCTGGAAACGTGGGAGTTCGATGTGCTGTCGGCGCTGCGCCGGCAGGGACCGCCTTACCAGCTCAGCCCAGGTTCGCTACTGCGCGCCACTCTCGTCACATCAGGGACGATGACCAACAGGATCGACCGGCTAGCCGAGGCCGGCCTGGTTCGCAGGCACCGTGATCAGCAAGACAAACGCGGCGTCCTTGTGCAGCTCACCGACCGCGGCCGCAGCACCGTCGACGCCGCGATGTCCGACCTGCTGAGTCGCGAGCGCGAACTGCTCACCGGGCTTGACGCTGCCCGGCAGGAAGACCTGGCCGGGCTGCTCCGCGTGCTGCTCGCTCCGTTCGACGCAGTGAACGGGGCCGAGGCCGTGCCACCGGACCGGGAGATCGGGTAGCCGGACACGAAGGCGGGCACCCTACGGGCGAGATTCAGCTAGCCAAGCGGCAAGACCAGGCGGCGACGCGGCGGGATCGGGTACCCAGCCGTCCTGGGCACAACCGTTCGTGAGGCATCCTGGCATGCATGCGCAGCGCTCGCCTCCTGACCAGCATGGTTGCGATCTGCGCGGTCATGCTCATGGCGGCCGACTGCTCGGGCACGGCACCCCAGCGAGGCGGTCAGGGCAACGCGGCGGCAGGCGAGCGGCCCGGTCCGCGGTATTACCTGTCGCTCGGCGATTCGCTCGCCCTCGGCGTGCAGCCGACGGTGACCGGCGCGAGCGAGCCGACCAGCAGCGGCTACCCGAACCGGATCTACTCGGTGCTACGCGCCCACGATCCTGACTGGCGGCTCGTCAAGCTCGGCTGCTCGGGCGAGACCACGCACACGATGATCCACGGCGGGATCTGCCGCTACCTGGCCGGGTCGCAGCTCGCGCAGGCCGAGCAGTTCCTCCGCGCGCATCGCGGCCACGTCGGCCTCGTCACCATCGACATCGGCGCGAACGATCCGAACTCCTGCATCATCGGGCCGGTCGCGCTCAGCAAGATCACGTCCTGCATGGGGAACAGCATCAACGAGACGCTGTCCGACCTGCGCACGATCATGGGCGGGTTGCGGTCGGCGGCCGGCCCGGACGTGAAGATCCTGGCGATGAGCTATTACGTGCCCGAGCTGGCGGGCTGGTTCTACGGCATGTCCGGCAAGGAGATCGCCGTGCTCACCGAGCGCTTGATAGCCAGCTACAACCGGCTGCTGGCGGACATCTACCACCACTACGGCGCTCAGGTAGCCAACGTGTTCGGCGCCTTCCACAGCTCGGACTTTGCCGACAAGGTACGGCTCGGCCGGCTCGGGCTGCTGCCGAGAAACGTCGCGACGATCTGCGAGTGGACCTGGTCCTGCGCGCAATCTCCGCGTGGTCCCAACGAGCATGCCAACGACACCGGGTACGGGGTGATCGCGTTGGCGTTCCTGCTCGCCGACCCTCAGCTGACGAGCGGTTGACAGTCAGCCCGTGGTTCTGGAGAGCTCGCGGGCGTCTGCCCCGCGGGTGGGGTGTCCCCCGGGTGAGAGGTCACAGGGGTCTCCCCCGTGAGTCGCTGATCTCGTCGGCGAGTTCCAGCCAGCGCTCCTCGAGGCCGTTCTTGTCTTCCTGGACTGTGTGCAGCTGCGCGCCCAGCTCGATCAGCCGGGCATAGTCGGAGGCGCTCGCGGCGAGCTCGGCCTCCAGACGTTCCTGCTGATCCGCCAGCCTCGCGATCTGGCGTTCGAGCCTGGCCAGTTCCTTCTGCCCGGCACGCTGCCGCGCTGCCGAGACTTCCGGACGCGCCCCGGACGCAGCCGACCCCGGCCCGGCGGCACGCTCCGTTGCCGCCGCTGCGGGTGGCTGTTCGCGCTCCCTGATGTCCAGGTACTCGTCCACGCCGCCGGGCAGGAACGCCAGATGGCCACCCAGCAGGGCTAGTGAGTGATCGGTTACCCGCTCCAGGAAGTACCGGTCGTGGCTGACGACCACCACCGACCCCGGCCAGCCGTCCAGCAGGTCCTCAAGCTCGGTGAGCGTGTCGATGTCGAGGTCGTTGGTTGGCTCGTCAAGCAACAGCACGTTCGGCTCGGCCAGCAGGACGAGCATGAGCTGGAGGCGCCTTCGTTCCCCGCCTGACAGCTCACCAACCCTGGTCCACTGCCGATCCCCACTCAGGCCCAGCCGGTCAAGCAGCTGACTCACCGTCATCTCCCGCTTGCCAATCCGGGCCGTGCCCCGGATCCGCTCGGCCGCCTCGAGCACACGCAAGTCCGGATCGATGGCCGGGGGTTCCTGGGTCAGGTAGCCGAGCTGAACCGTGCTCCCGGTAACGACATTGCCGCTGGTGCTCACCTGCCCGTCGGCTGGAACCGGGAGCGTACCGGCCAGCAGGCGCAGCAGTGTGGTCTTGCCCGTCCCGTTGACGCCGATGAGGCCGACCCGGTCCCCCGGCCCGAGCTGCCAGGTCACGTCGTCGAGCAGCTCACGCGGCCCGACGCGAACACTCACGTCTTCAAGCTCGACGACGGTCTTGCCCAGCCTGGCGGTGGCCAGCCTGGCCATCTCCACCCCGTCGCGCGGCGGCGGCTCGTCAGCGATCAGCGCGTTCGCCGCCTCGATGCGGAACCTGGGCTTGCTGGTCCTGGCCGGCGGGCCGCGCCGCAGCCACGCAAGCTCCTTGCGGAGCAGGTTTCTGCGCCGGGCGTCTACCGCAGCGGCGATCCTGGCCCGTTCGGCTCGGGCCAGCACGTACGCGGAGTAGCCGCCCTCGTAGGAGTGGACGTGCCCGTCGGCTACCTCCCAGGTCCGTTCGGTCACCGCGTCAAGGAACCACCGGTCGTGGGTAACCACCACGTAGCTCGCGGCGAACTCGCGCAAGTACCCGGCCAGCCAGGTGATCGCCTCGATGTCCAGGTGGTTGGTCGGCTCGTCGAGGAGGAGCAGGTCATAGCTGCGGCGCAGGAGAGCCGCGAGGACCGTCCGGCGTCGTTCGCCGCCCGACAGCCGGACGACGTCCGCGCCGAGGTCAAGGCCACCGAGCAACGCGCCAATGACCGACCGGCTTCTCTGGTCGGTCGCCCACTCGTGCCCGGGCAGCGCACCGAACACCACCTCGGCGACCGTGCCTGACACTTCCTCCGCCTGCGGCAGGTAACCAATCGTGATGTCGCGAGCCCTGGTCGCCCGGCCCGCGTCCAGATCGCCCGCGCCTGCCAGCGCGGCGAGCAGCGTAGTCTTCCCGGCACCGTTCCGGCCGACCACGCCGACTCGCTGGCCGGCAGAGAGCCCGAGCGATACCTGGTCGAGCAACACCCGGTCGTGGTAGGCCTTGCTGGCCTGTTCCAGGTTCACCAGGTTCATGACTGGCGGGCCCGCCGCTGCGGCTTGAGGACCGCCGCGCCTGGCGCCGGTCCGCTGGCCCTGGCGACCGCCCGGCAGACGCCGGCGCCGGTGAGCGCGACCGCTAGATCGCCGGCATGGGCCGCATCCTTGGCCAGGAACGCGCATGTCGGACCGGAACCGGACACGATGGCCCCGAGCGCGCCGTAGTCTCGCCCGGCCGCGAGCGCGCGGCGCAGTTCGGGGAGCAGCGACACCGCGGCCGGCTGCAGATCATTGCTGAGCAGCGGACCCACCCTGGCCGGCTCGCCTGACCGCAGCGCGGTCATCAGCTCACGGCTCAGCTCGGGCTCGGGGACGCCGGGGCGGCCGGTGGCGGCCGCGCGCCTGACCGCATCCGCCGCCCCCGCCCGCCCGGCGAGAACGGCTCCGGCCTGGTCTGGCCCGGCCCGGTCTGGCCTGGTCTGAGAGTCAGCCGCGAGCCCGTCTGACCCGGCCCTGGCGGCCCTGATCCGGTCACAGGTCGCGTACACCTGCGCGGTTGACAGCCCGGTCTGCGCGAACGCCAGGGCCCAGTGGTAGTTGCCGGCCACCAGCGCCGGGGTGAGTTCCTCGCCGCGGCCCCGGCCGACAGCGGTGCCGCCGACGAGCGCGAACGGAACGTCGCTGCCGAGCCCGGCGGCGACCTGCGCGAGCTCCCGCTGGGATAGCCCGGTCTGCCACAGCTCGTTGCAGGCCACCAGTGTGGCCGCCGCGTCGGCGCTGCCGCCGGCGAGCCCGGCCGCGACCGGAATCCGCTTGCGGATCTCGATCAGAACCGCTGACTCGCGTGGCTTACGGCCCGCCGCCGCGGCCAGCGCGGCAACCGCCTGCCAGGCTAGGTTTGTTCTCCCGCCCGGAACCGCCGCCGCGTCTTCGCCGGTGACCTTCACCGACATGCGGCCGGCCGGCCGGACCGTCACCTCGTCGAACAGCGACACCGCGTGGAACACCGTGACCAGCGAGTGGTATCCGTCGGCGCGGGCTGGCCCCACGGCGAGTTGGAGGTTCACCTTCGCCGGCACGCGGACGGTGACGGCCGCAGCAGCCGACTCGGTAACTGAGCTCACGATCTCACGATCGTACGCTGAACCGGCGACTGCCGGTGTTAGGGCGGCTCCTCACTGGCCGCACCGATCTGCAGCAGTCGCTCGCCCGCTGCCGCGATGTCAATGAACTCGGTGATGCCAAGCGCCTCACCCCGTAGTGCCGGGCTCACGCCCGCGGCCGTCAGGATTTCCTCCGCGGCGGCCGCCGATCCTGCCCACCGCGCCAGCGCCGACCGGAGCGTCTTGCGCCGCTGCGAGAAGGCGGCGTCGATCACCGCGAATACCGCCTCCCGGCCGACGCCGGCCTGCGCCGGCGGTTCCCTGACCAAGGACACCAGCCCGGAGTCGACCCTGGGCACCGGCCAGAAGACGCCGCGGGACACCGAGCCGGCCTTGCGCGCCTGGCCGAACCACGCCAGCTTCGCCGACGGCACGCCATAGACGCGGCTGCCCGGCGGCGCGCACATCCGGTCCGCCACCTCGGCCTGCACCATCACCAGGCCGTGGCGCAGGGAGGTGACGGTCGCCAGCACGTGCAACACCACAGGAACGGCGACGTTGTACGGCAGGTTGGCCACCAGCGCGGTGGGGGGGTCGCCAGGAAGCGAGGAGACCCTCGCGGCATCGGCGGCCACCACGTCCAGCCGGTCGGCCAGCCCGGGCGCGCGCTGCGCGACGGTCAGCGGCAGCTGGGCCGCGAGGGCCGGATCCACCTCGATGGCGATGACCCGGCGCGCCGCGTCGAGCAGCGGCAGCGTTAGCGAGCCGAAACCAGGGCCGACCTCAAGCACCACGTCCTGCGGGCCGACCTGCGCCAGGGCCGTGATCCGGGTGACCGTGCCGGCGTCGACCACGAAGTTCTGGCCGAGCCGCTTGCTTGGCTGCACGCCAAGTCGCGCCGCCAGTTCCCTGATCTCGGTCGGCCCGAGCAGCTGACCTGGAGTCAGCCCGGCCACGGCCGGTGCTCGCCTGGGGGACGACCCCCGGAACCCCCGCTGTGCTGGCCCGGGGGACGACCCCCGGAACCCCCGAAGAAAAGACGCTGGCCATTTGCCTCGATGACCGCGCACATCTTGGCCACGTCCATCTGCCGGGCGTCGGCCAGCGTCCGGACCGTGTTGGCGACCTGCGCGGGAGCGTTGGACCGGCCCCGGTTCGGGGACGGGGTCAGGAACGGCGCGTCGGTCTCGGCCAGCAGGAGCTCGGCCGGGATGAGGGCCGCGGCCTCCCGCAGTCCGGCCGCGTTCTGGAAGGTGACCGTCCCGGCGAAGCTCAGGACGTAACCCGCGGCGGCGCACCTGGACGCGAACTCCGGGTCGCCAGAGAAGCAGTGGAAGATGACGCGCTCGGGCGGCCCGTCCCCGGCCAGGATCGCGAGCACGTCCTCGTGCGCCTCCCGGTCGTGGATCACCAGTGGCTTGCCCACCTGCTTGGCGATGTCGATGTGGGCCCGGAACCAATCCCGCTGCACCTCGGGCGGCGCGCTGTCGCGGTAGTAGTCCAGCCCGGTCTCGCCGACCGCCAGGACCTGCGGCAGCGCCGCCAGCCTCGCGATCTCGGCCAGGACCGCATGCTGCTCGTGCCGGTCCCGAGCAGCAGACGCGGTCTCGTTCGGGTGGATTCCCACGGCGGCGTGCACGTCGGGGAACGCGGCCGCGCAGTCCGCGGCCCACCGCGCCGACGGCACGTCGGTGCCGACGGTTATCACCTTGGCGACGCCGGCGGCATCGGCCTCGAGGAGCACCTCGCTCACCGATTTGTCGATCATGTCCAGGTGGCAGTGGCTGTCGAACACCACGCCGGGCAGTGGCTCAGGCGCAGGCGCGGGCGGCTTTCCGACGCCGGGCCCGGGGCCGAAGTCAGGTCGCGGCGCGGGCCGGCCGTCACCCGATGGCGGGGGAGCCTCCGTCACTTGCCCTCCAGCCTGGCCAGTTCCTCGTCCACGACCGAGGGGTCCAGCTTCGCGAACAGCGGCGCGGGTACGGCCAGCGGCGTGCCGACCGCGATCGGAACCGATTCCCAGCTGGCCGCCGCGCCGGAGTAGCTGCCCGTGATGACGGGATAGAGCGGCCCGCCGTCCTCATTCACCTCTTCGATCCGCGGCATGCCGGACCACACCTCGTTCCCCCCAAGCATCTCGTAAACCTTCTGCGACGACCGTGGGAGGAACGGGGTGAGCAGCGTCTTACCGTCGTCCACCAGTTGCAGTGCGACGTGGCAGATCGTGCGCATCCGGTCGGGGTCGGTCTCGCGTAGCTTCCACGGCGCCTGGTCGGACAGGTACTTGTTCGCCTCCGCCAGCGTGCGCATGACCTCCGTGCTAGCCAGCTTGAACCGGGACCGGCCGAGCGACTTGCCCACGGAGGCGAACGCGGCCCGTGAGCGGTCGAGCAGCGCGCGGTCGGCGTCGGTCAGCGAGCCTGCGGCGGGAATCGAGCCGATGTTGCGGGCCGCGAACGAGACCGTCCGGTTGACCAGATTGCCCCAGTTAGCCACTAGTTCATCGTTGTTGCGCCGGACGAACTCGCTCCAGGTGAAGTCGGTGTCCTGGTTCTCGGGACCGGCCACGGCGACGTAGTAGCGCAGCGCGTCGACGTCGTAGCGGGCCAGGAAGTCGCGAACGTAGATGACGACTTGCCGCGACGAGGAGAACTTGCGGCCCTCCATCGTGAGGAACTCGCTGGAGACGACCTCGGAGGGCAGGTTCAGCGCGCCGAGCGCGCCCGGCGTGCCACCACGGGAGCCCTGACCGTCATAGCCGAGCAGCATGGCCGGCCAGATCTCGGCGTGGAAGACGATGTTGTCCTTGCCCATGAAGTAGTAGCCCTCGGCGTCGGGCGCCTGCCAGAACGCCCGCCACGCGTCAGGGTCGCCACTCCGCCTGGCCCACTCGATCGACGCCGACAGGTAGCCGATCACCGCGTCGAACCACACGTAGATGCGCTTGTCCGGCAGGTCGCGCCAGCCATCGAGCGGGATCGGCACGCCCCAGTCCAGGTCCCTGGTGATGGCCCGTGGCTGCAGGTCGCCCAGCAGGTTCAGGGAGAACTTGAGCACGTTCGGCCGCCACTGGCCGCTCTTGCTCTGCAACCAGGTGCCAAGCGCGTCGGCGAACGCGGGCAGGTCGAGAAAGAACTGCTCGGTCTCGACGAATACCGGCGTCTCACCGTTGATCTTTGAGCGCGGGTTGATCAGGTCGACCGGGTCGAGCTGGTTGCCGCAGTTGTCGCACTGGTCGCCGCGAGCGCCGTCAAAGCCGCAGATCGGGCACGTGCCCTCGATATAGCGGTCGGGCAGCGTGCGCCCGGTGGACGGGGACACGGCGCCGAGCGACTTGCGGGGGAAGATGTAGCCGTTGTTGTACAGGCCGAGGAACATCTCCTGAACGACGGCGTAGTGGTTGCGGGTCGTCGTGCGGGTGAACAGGTCATACGACATGTCCAGCCCAGCCAGGTCCTCGGCGATCACGCGGTTGTACCGGTCGGCGAGTTCGCGCGCGGGGACGCCCTCGGCGTCGGCCTGGACCTGAATCGGCGTCCCGTGCTCGTCGGTGCCGCTGACCATGATTACCGGATTGCCGCACATTCGCTGGTACCTGGCAAACATGTCGCACGGCAGGCCGAAGCCAGACACGTGGCCGATGTGACGAGGTCCGTTCGCGTAGGGCCAGGCGGCGCACGCGAGGATATGGCGGCTGGTCATGCCTGAAAGCCTAGGGGAAGCGACGGGCCCGGCCGCGTGCCACCCGCTCACTCCCAGGTCACGCGCATGCCCTCCTGCCAGGCGCCTAGCACGCTGGCATCGCCGCTGACCGCCACGTTCGCGGCCGCCGGGTCGGCCCGATTCCACAGCAGCAGGTACAGCCCGGCGGCCGGACCGGCCAAAGTGCAGTCGGCCGCGGCGGTACCGCGCTGGACCGCCAGAGCCAGCGTGCCGTCGGGCGTCAGCTCCAGGTGCCATGCGCCACCGGTATCGTCGGCCGCCACCTGCAGTGTCCGCCGCTCGCCGGTCCGCTGAGCGTCGGTGAGCTGGCTGGCGTCCCGCCCGAAAAATCCCATGACGAGCTCGTCCACGCCGTCGGCGCCGAAAATCGGGTCGGCCGGTGTCGGCGGCCCGCCCGCCGCGAGCTCGGCGTCGACCCTGTGGATCGCGGTCTCGTGCGCCTGCCGCCTGGCCCAGAAGGCCCGCGGTGACGGCGCGTCGAGGAAGTAGTAGCAGACCAGGTCGGGGTCCGCCTCGGTCAGCGCGGTTACGAGCGCGGCATGCCCCTCCCGGTACCAGTCGAGCAGGCCCGCGTCCGCCGGCCCGCCCGCGAGCACCTCGGGCTCGCCCGGCCGATGTGGCATCCGCTCTTTGCGCTGCTCGATGACGTAGCCCGCCGCCCACCGGTGCACATAGCCGATGTGCCGCAGCAGGTCGCGGACCTGCCAAGGCGGGCAGTACGGCACCGCCGACATCAGCCCGGCCTGCTCGGCCGCGGCCGCGAGCAGCTCGCCGTCTCGCTCCAGCGCCGCTATGTGCTCGCCGATTTCCATACCGGACATGGTGCCATCGGCTGCCGTCAGTCTGTCGCGCCCGCGACGACGGCGTTATAGACCTCGCGCCTGGACAGCCCGAGGTCGCTGGCGACGGCAGAGATGGCCCCTCGGCGCGGCTCTCCGGCCTGGACGCGCGCGGCCACCTGCCTGACCGCTTCTTCGATGGGAACGAGGCCGTCCCTGGCGCGGGCGCCCCCGACAACGACGGTGATCTCGCCGAGGGTTCCCGGCCCGGCCCAGTCCGCCAGCTCGGCGAGCGTGCCGCGCCGTATCTCTTCGTGCGTCTTGGTCAGCTCCCGGCAGACGGCAGCGGGCCGGCCCGGGCCAAAGGACACTGCCAGCTCGCCCAGGGTGGACGCCAGCCGGCGCGGCGACTCGAAGAAGATCAGAGTCCTGCGCTCGGCCGCCAGCTCGGCGAAGCGGCGCGACCGCTCGCCGGCCCGCCGCGGCGGGAAGCCCTCGAACACGAACCGGTCTGAGGGCAGACCGGAGACCGCGAGCGCGGTGGTCACCGCCGACGGCCCTGGCAGTGCGGTAACCCGCAGGCCCGCCTCGGCGGCGGCGGCCACCAGGCGGTAACCGGGGTCGCTCACCCCTGGCATCCCGGCGTCGGTAACCAGCAGGACGTCCTGGCCGGCCCGCAGGTCCGCCAGCAGGGCCGCAGCCCGCTGGGCCTCGACGTCGTCGTAGTACGAGACCACCCGGCCGCTCAGCCGGATGCCGAGGGCAGCCGCCAGCCGCCGGATACGCCGGGTGTCCTCCGCTGCGATGACCGGGGCTTCGCCCAGAGCCGCGACGAGACGCGCAGACGCGTCGGCCGGCTGCCCGATCGGAACCGCCGCAACGGTTAGCGTCCCGGACTTATCTTTCGCGCCATGAGCTGCGCGTTCGTCGCTGGCGGCTTCCATTTCCCCGTCAGGCTAGCGCCGCGGCCCTCTAACATGGCAGTCGATGAAGGCTTTCCAGACCGCCACGGCTGCCGATCTGGGCGATTCCGGCGCCGACCAGGCGGCCGAACCCGGCCGCCATGGGGTTCGGGCGCGTGCTCGCGAGCACCTGGCCGCGCACAGCGTCTTCTGGGGCTGGGCCGGCCCGGTGCTGGTCATGCTGTTCGGCGGGTTCCTCAGGTTCGACCATCTGAGCACCCCCGACGCGGTCGTCTTCGACGAGACCTATTACGTTCCGGACGCCAACTCGATCCTCAGGCACGGGGTAGAACTCAATCACGTCAGCAACGTCAACGCCCTGCTGGTGCGGGGCGACCCGAACTTCCTCCTGAAGACCGGCGAGCTCGTGGCGCACCCGCCGCTGGCCAAGATGATGATGGCGGTCGGGCAGTGGGCCTTCGGCCTCAACCCGTTTGGCTGGCGGTTCTCGGTGGCGCTGATCGGCACCGTGTCGATCCTGATTACCGCGCGGATTGCCCGCCGGATGACCAGGTCGACGATGCTCGGCTGTGTGGCCGGCCTGCTGCTGGCGCTTGACGGCCTGGAACTGGTACTGAGCCGCACCGCGATCCTCGACATCTTCGTGATGTTCTGGGCGCTGGCCGCGTTCGGGCTGCTGGTGATCGACAAGGACCG
>JASIBJ010000442.1 GCA_030045215.1 Streptosporangiaceae bacterium
GCGTCCCAGATGTGGGCCGCGCCGTGCCGGTGGCCCTCGCTCGGACTGGCCAGCCCCTCCTGCCGCGCCCAGCGGCGGTTCCCGTCGATGATCAGGCCGATGTGCCTCGGGAGCGCAGCGCCCTCCAGCCGTCGCCGCAGCCGGGCTGTGTAGAGGCGGTAGGCGAGCTCGCGGACCGTCACGGCACGAATCTAGCCGTTCGCGATCACCAGCCCAAACCCCGCGCGGCCGTCCAGCGATATAGTCCTGGGCCAGGTCGCCCGCATTGTCATGTGTCAGACGTTACGTGAGTGCCTTGCGGGACCTAGGCTATTGCCGGCGAAAGCGCACACTTGGGAGGCGGAGAGCATGACGGTGCCGGCGGATTACCTCGACTATTCCGGCCGCGACGATGTGCTGAGCGGCGGCTCGCGGATGATCCCGATCAACACGCCCGCCGGGCCACAGCGTGTGTGGGTAAAGCGGATCGGCAACAACCCTGGCCTGAAGATGCTGCTCCTGCATGGCGGCCCCGGGTCAACGCACGAGTACCTGGAGGCCTGCGACAGCTACCTGCCGGCCGCCGGGATCGAGTACTACCACTACGACCAGCTTGGCTCCGGCTTCAGCGACAGTCCTGACGACCCGTCGCTGTGGGAGCTCGACCGATTCGTCGACGAGGTCGAGCAGGTACGCACCGCGCTGAACCTGGACCGGGACAACTTCGTGCTGTACGGGCAGTCGTGGGGCGGCATCCTCGCGATCGAGTACGCGCTGGCGCATCAGCAGCACCTCCGCGGCCTGGTGATCTCCAACATGATGTCCAGCGTCCCGGCCTACAACGCCTACGCCGAGCAGGTGCTGATGCCGGAGATGGACCAGGATGCGCTGGCCGAGATCAAGTCGCTCGAGGCCGCAGGCGACACCGAGAACCCCAGGTACATGGAGTTGCTGCTCGAGCAGCACTACGTCCACCATGTGCTGCGCATGCCGCCCGCGGACTGGCCCGATCCCGTGCAGCGCGGGTTCACCCACATCAACCAGGAGATCTACGTGTCGATGCAGGGCCCGAGCGAGCTTGGCATCAGCCAGGACGCCAAGCTTGCCCACTGGGACCGGTTTGCCGATCTGTCGGCGATCGATGTGCCGACGCTGGTGATCGGCGCCAGGTACGACACGATGGACCCCGCTCACATGGAGGCGATGGCCGCGCGCCTGCCCGCCGGGAAGTACCTGTACTGCCCTGAGGGCAGTCACCTGGCCATGTACGACGACCAGAAGACGTACTTCTCGGGGCTCACCGAGTTCGTGCTCGGGCTAGACCGCGCGCGCGGCTAGCGGGCGCTGGTCAGCCGATCGTGCGGCTGTGGCCGCGGAACTCGGCGATGACCTCGTGGCCGCGCCGTACGGTGACGTCGTAGATACCGCTGCGGCCGGATCGTGCCCGCTCGAGGGCGGTCGCGACCAGCACGTCACCTTCGCGAACCGCGGCGAGATAGGTGATGTCGGCGCCGGATGCGACGGTCACCCGGCCGTCGCTGTTGCACGCGACAGAGAATGCGGTGTCGGCCAGCATGAAGATGTAGCCGCCGTGACCGATCGCGTGTCCGTTGAGCATCTGCATCGCGATCCGCATCCGGACCGTGGCGGTGCCGGGACCGGCGTGCACGAGTTCCATGCCGACGGCACGGGACGCTTGGTCGGCGGCGAACATGATCGCGGCCGGACCAGTCGGCGCGTCTGATTCGGTTCCTGCGATCGGCAGTCCTGGCATGGATGCTCCTTCGGCGGCCGCCCGGCTCGGTGCATTGTCGGCCAGGATGGCCAGCCTAGTGCCAGCCCGCCCGTCCCGTGGCTAGGGTGGGCGACCATGGTGACCTTTCGTCAGCCAGGGACGGTGCTGACCGACCATACCTTTGCCGTCCCGCTCGATCACGCGCGGCCCGACGGCGAGCACATCGAGGTATTCGGCCGCGAGGTGGTGGCGGCCACCGGAACGCCGCAACAGCTGCCGTGGCTGGTGTTCCTGCAGGGCGGGCCCGGTTTCGGCGCCCAGCGGCCGGTCGGCAGGGAATCCTGGCTGGATCACGCGCTGCGGCACTTCCGCGTGCTGCTCCTGGACCAGCGCGGCACCGGCCGGTCTACCCCGGCTAACCGGCAGACGCTCGCGCGGTTCCCGACAGCCCTGGCCCAGGCTGACTACCTCTCCCACTTCCGCGCCGACTCGATCGTCGCCGACGCCGAGCTGGTGCGTCAGCGGGTGACCGGCGGTGAACCGTGGGCCGTCCTCGGGCAGAGCTTCGGCGGGTTCTGCACGGTGACGTACCTGTCCCAGGCGCCCGACGGCGTGAGCGAGGCGTTCATCACCGGCGGACTGCCCGGCCTGACCGCGACCGCCGACGACGTCTACCGGCTGACCTACCAGCAGGTCGAGACCAAGAACGCCGAGCACTACGGCCACTATCCCGTGGACGTGGAGCGAGCCCAGCGGGTGGCCAGGGCGCTGGCCGAAAAGCCGGCCACACTGCCCGGCGGCGGCTTGCTGACGGTCGAGCGATTCCAGTCGCTCGGCCACCAGCTTGGCATGAGCACTGGCAGCCATAACCTGCACTACCTGCTGGAAGACCCGTTCGCCGGGGCCGAGCTGAACGACGACTTCCTGCGCCGGGTCGAGGCGCAGCTGAGCTACGCATCGGCTCCGCTGTATGCGCTGCTGCACGAGCCGTGCTACGCGCAGGGGGCGGCTACCCGGTGGTCGGCGCAGCGAATCCGCGCCGAGTTCGCCGGGTTCGACCCGGCGCGCGCGATCGAGGGCGACGAGCCTCTGCTGTTCACCGGGGAGATGGTGTACCCGTGGGTGCTCTCGCTCGACCCCGCGCTTATCCCGCTGGCCGAGTGCGGCGAGTTGCTGGCCGCCCGGCAGACCTGGCCTGCCCTCTATGACCCGGCTCAGCTTGCGCGGAACGAGGTGCCGGCCGCTGCTGCGGTCTACTTCGACGACATGTACGTCCCGCAGCAACTATCGCTGCAGACGGCGGGCGCGGTCCGCGGCCTGCGGCGCTGGGTGACCAACGAATACGAGCACGACGGCCTGCGAGTCAGCAACGGCGCGGTGCTTGACCGGCTCATCGGAATGACGCGCGGGGAGACGTGACCGCTCAGCTACGGCCGCCCCGGCCGCGCTAGTTGAGCTCCGGCTCGATGCTCACCACGGTCGCGCAGTCGTCGGCGAATGTGATCGTGACGTCGATGTGCTGGCCGGCCAGCACCGCAGGTACCCAGTACCTGGCGTCGTCCCACATCCGCGCGAACGGCAGGTTGTCCTCCGCGAACCACTGCGGGCTGACCTCGTCGGACTCGGTAGGCTCCCCTTCAAAGGCCGACGTCAGGTACACCTGGGCCGTCTGATCCCAGGACGGCCGGGACGGGAACCGGAACTCGATGCTGGCCATGTGCTCCAGCGAGTCGGCCGAGACGATCAGACTCGACTCCTCCAGGACCTCACGCACAGCCGCCATCTCCGGCTTCTCGCCGTCCTCGATGTGCCCGCCAAGGCCGACCCACTTGCCGGCACCGAACCCGGCCTTCTTCAGGCCGAGCAGCACCTGGGCTCCGCTGGGTGTCGTCTGCCTGATAAGGCACAGGCACGTCCGCTCCGTCATTCGGCCCAGCCTAGCTGGCGGGCAGCGATGCGCGGTCAGCGCGCGCCCGGACGTCAGTGCCCGGCGGTCGGGTCAGGCTTCGGCGACGGTCTCGACCGCCCTGAGCTCTCTGTAGTGCTTGTTCCGCAGGGCCAGCAGGACGCTGGCAAGCAAGCCGGCCAGCAGCGACGCGAGCACGACCGCGGTCTTGGCGGTGCCTGCCAGATCGGACGCCGGGCCGAAGGCCAGGTCGCTGATCAGCAGCGACACAGTGAATCCGATTCCCGATAGTGCCGCTACCGCCAGGATGTCCGCCCAGGACAGTTCCGGGCTGAGCCGGGCATGGGTGAACCTCGCAGTGAGGTAGGCCCCGCCCAGCACGCCGAAAGCCTTCCCGGCAATCAGGCCCGCGAGAATGCCGAGGCCGACCCGGCCGGTGAAGACCGCCCCCAGTGAGTCAGGCGAGATGACTATCCCGACCGAGAGCAGCGCGAACGCGGGCACGGCGAAGCCGGCCGAGACCGGCCGGATCAGGTGCTCCAGACGTTCGGCCGGTGACTCGTCGTCGCCCGCCGCGGTGACCGGGATCAGCAGGCCCATGGCGACGCCGGCGACTGTCGCATGGATCCCTGAGCCGTGCACCAGTGCCCAGATGACGAGGGCCAGCGGAATGGTCAGCCACCAGTACGTGATGCGGTACCGCTGGAGCAGCCAGAAGACCACGAGCGACACGGCGGCGCCGACCAGCGGCAGCGGCTTGATGCTGCTGGTGTAGACGACGGCGATAACGATGATGGCGGCGATGTCGTCGACCACCGCCAGCGTCAGCAGGAAGGCCCGAAGCGCCGCAGGCAGGAACCCGCCGGTCACGGCGAGCACCGCGAGCGCGAAGGCGATGTCGGTGGCACACGGAATGGCCCAGCCCTTGGCTGTGGGATGCCCCGCGTTGATGACCAGGTAAATGATCGCCGAGGTGATCATCCCGCCGATCGCGGCCAGCACTGGCACGAGCGCTGCCGAGAGATGGCGCATCTCCCCCACGACGAGTTCGCGCTTGAGCTCCAGGCCAGCGACGAAGAAGAAGACGGCCAGCAGCCCGTCGGCCGCCCACTCCTCCAGGTCCAGGTGCAGCCCGACAGCAGCCGGGCCGATATCGAAGTGCTGCAGGTGATCGTAGAAGTCCTTGGCCGGGGTGTTGGCCAGGATGAGCGCGACGACCGTCGCCCCGAGCAGCAGTGCGCCGCCCACGGTCTCGGCCCGCAGCGCGTCCGCGAGGACGCGCAATTCGTGAGATCCAGGCCGCCGGAAGATGACCATGCCACCCCCGCGCCCTGGCCGGAGCTGCATGCCGGTCCTTCCCTTTAGCCCGGCTCACCTCCCGGCCGAGTCCCCGCGATCCTGGATCAGGTGATGCCCAGTCCGCGCCAAGTTCATTGCCGTCTCTCGCGGTAGCGGCCTCTTCGGCAGCCGCCGTCGGCCGGGATCCTGACCGCCCTCGGCGGGATAGGCTGCGGCAATGCCTGACTCTGTGTCCAGGTTCGCCGGTTTCGCCGACCAGTACGACGCCGCCCGGCCCGCCCCGCCCGCGGATCTGCCTGCGTTCCTGGCCGACTGGTCCGGCCGGCGCACCCCGGACGTGGTTGACATCGGCGCGGGCAGCGGGCTCTCCACGATGATCTGGGCCGGCACCGCCCGGCAGGTGACCGCGGTGGAGCCGGGCGCCGATATGAGGGCTGTGCTGACCCGCAAGCTGACCCGAGAATCGGCCGGGCTCACCCGGTTCACCGTAACCGGCGGTACCGCCGAGGCGACCGGGCTAGGCAGCGAGTCGGCCGACATCGTCACCGCGAGCACGGCCATGCACTGGTTCGACCACAGCCGGGCCCTGCCCGAGATCATCAGGGTGCTCAGGCCCGGCGGTGTGCTAGCCGCCTTCGGGCCGACGTGGCCTCCGCGCATCGACCCGGAACTCGATGCCGCGTTCGAGGTCTTCGAGGACCAGATGACCCGGCTCGAGGCGGACCGCAGGCTGCGCCCGGCTGATTCCGGCGACGAGCATGCGGCGGCGATGCGCAGCTCGGGCCTGTTCCGCCGCGTTGACGAGGTCGGCATGCACGGCCGCGAGAACGGCGATGCGGCGAGGGTCACCGGACTGGCTCGCAGCCGCGGCGGGGTGGCTGCGCTGCTCGCGGCCGGGGTCAGCGAGGACGAGATAGGACTCACTTACCTGGCCGAGGTTGCGGCGCGCCGGCTGACCGCCCCGCGGCCCTGGTGGTGGACCTTCCGGGTCAGCCTCGGCGTTCGTAGGTAGGTAGTTGCGGTAAAGCAAACTTTCCGTTGTAAGCTGGTTCAGCGTGGGAGCGATAGCCGGACAGCCAGGAGTAGACGAGCACGCCGCGAGCGTTAGGGCGGACAGGTACAAGTGGATCGCCCTGTCCAACACCACGCTCAGCATGACGATGGCCACGATCGACGCGTCGATCGTGATCATCTCGATGCCGGCGATCTTCCGCGGCATTCACCTCAGCCCGCTGGCGCCCGGAAACATCACCTACGTGCTCTGGATGATCATGGGCTACCTGCTGGTGCAGGCGGTGCTCGTGGTGACTCTGGGTCGGCTCGGCGACATGTATGGCCGGGTCAAGATCTACAACCTGGGCTTCGTGGTCTTCACCCTCGCCTCCATCGCGCTGTCCCTCGATCCGTTCCTCGGCGGCAGGGGCGCGCTCTGGCTGATCTTGTGGCGCGTGGTCCAGGCATTCGGCGGGGCGATGCTGATGGCCAACTCGGCCGCGATCCTCACCGACGCGTTCCCGGCCAACCAGCGAGGCATGGCGCTCGGCATCAACCAGATCGCCGGCATCTCCGGGCAGTTCGTCGGCCTGCTCCTCGGCGGCCTGCTGGCTGCCTGGGACTGGCGCGCAGTCTTCTGGGTCAACGTTCCCATCGGGGTCTGGGGCACGATCTGGGCCTACCGCAGCCTGCGTGAGATCGCCTCGACCAAGCGGGCCAAGATCGACTGGGTGGGCAACGCGCTGTTCGCGGTCGGCGCCACCAGTCTGCTGGCCGCGATCACGTTCGGCATCCAGCCTTACGGCGGGCACTCCACCGGCTGGACTAACCCGAAGGTGGACATCGGGCTGGCCGGAGGCGCCGCGCTGCTTGTCATCTTCTGCATCGTGGAGACCAAGATCGCCGAGCCCATGTTCCGCATGAGCTTGTTCAAGATCCGCGCGTTTGCCGCCGGCAACGCAGCCAGCCTGATGAGCTCGATGTCACGGGGCGGCCTGCAGTTCATGCTGGTCATCTGGCTGGCCGGGATCTGGCTGCCGCTGCACGGATACAGCTTCACGGTCACGCCGCTGTGGGCGGGTATCTACATGCTCCCGCTGACGGCCGGGTTCCTGATTGCCGGGCCGATATCCGGCTACCTGTCCGACCGGTTCGGGGCCAGGCCGTTCGCGACGGCCGGCCTGCTCGTCGCGGCGTGCGGTTTCACCGGCCTGATGCTGCTGCCGGTGGACTTCTCCTACCCAGTGTTCGCCGCCATCATCTTCTGCAACGGCATCGGATCTGGGCTATTCGCCTCGCCGAACACCTCCTCGATCATGAGCAGCGTCCCGGCCGAGCACCGGGGCGCGGCCTCCGGCATGCGGTCGGTGTTCATGAACTCGGGCATGTCGCTGTCGATCGGGTTCTTCTTCTCGCTGATGATCGCGGGCCTGTCGAGCACGCTCCCGAAGACCCTGGGCAGCGGCCTGCGGGCCGAGGGCGTGCCGGCCGCGGTCGCCAGTCACCTCTCGCACCTGCCTCCGGTGAGCACCCTGTTCTCGGCACTGCTCGGATATAACCCCATCAAGGGCCTGCTCGGCCCGACCGGAGTTCTGGCCAAGCTGCCCGCTCACGACGTCGCCGTCCTGACCGGGACCCAGTTCTTCCCGCACCTGATCGCGGCCCCGTTCAAGCACGGCCTGGTCGTCGTCTACAGCGCCGCGATCGCGATGTCGGTTGCCGGCGCGCTGATCTCGCTGCTGCGGGGCAAGCAGTTCTACTACGAAGACCACGCGAGTGAGACTTCGCTGGCCCAAGAGGCAGGCGACAAGGTCAGGGCGCCGCTGGCAATTGGCCCGTTCGCGGCCGATGCGGTGGCAAAGGGGAACGGAGCCGGGTCCGGCAGCAGCCCGGCCGGGAAATGGACGGGCACCGGCGGCGACCTTGGAGCGCGGCCCGCTCCCTCGTCGGCCTCGGACTGAACGGCCCCGGCCTTGTGCTTGGTCGGCCCCTGATCGCGCCGGGCCAGGTAAACTCGGGCTCGTGCCGCGATATGAGTACCGATGCCGTGCCTGCGGAGACACCTTCGAGCGGAGCCGGCCGATGAGCGAGGCTAGCGCCCCGGCGACCTGCCCGCAGGGCCATGACGACACGGTCAAGCTCCTGTCCACGGTGGCCGTCGGCGGCCGGGCCGACGGCACCCAGCCGAGCGCCGGCGGCGGCTGCTGCGGCG
>JASIBJ010000443.1 GCA_030045215.1 Streptosporangiaceae bacterium
CTGCATGTCCCACAGCGCGATGTCGACAGCCGCCATGGCCAGCGTGGTCACGCCGCCGCCCGCCTCGCGCAGCCGCCACCACATCCGGTCCCAGGCGGCCGCCGGCGCTACTGAGCCGCCAACGGCGATCGGGCCGCAGTCGGCGTTCACCATCGCCAGCACTGCCTCGGCGCCGGCCCGAACGGTCCAGCTGAAGCCCTGACCGACCTGACCGTCGCTAGCCTCGACCGTGCTGGCGATCAAGTACTGGCTGGTCACGTCGGGGCCCCACGGCACGGGCATTTCCAGCCGGTAGCCGCGGCTGGCCACCGCGGTGACGTGCGCGGTCACGTCGGGACGTCCGCGTCGTAGGACGGCAGCGTGAACTCGCCGCCGAGGTACTCAAGGACCGGGTCTGCTGGATCGGGCTTGCCGCAGGCTGCCATCACGTCGGGCGCGAACCGCTCGGCGTCATCCAGCGGCTCGTAGCCGAGTTCCCGTGCTTCAGCCAGGCTCACCCATCCGCCGCGGCTATTCGCAGAAACCCCGTAGGCCACACGGAATCCCGGCTCCGGCACCGTCAGGCAGGCCTCGAACAGCCGGCCAGCGTCGTCGGGCGACAGCCAGGTCGACAGCTCACGGTAATTGCGGGGGTGGTCGGCGCAGGTCAGGATCCGCAGGCAGATCGCGTCGATGCCATATCGCTGGTGGTACAAGTAGGCCAGCGCCTCGCCCGTCACCTTGGACACGCCGTAATAAGTGTCCGGCTGCGGGTACGAGTAATCGGCTGCCGGGAAGTCCGCGGCCGGAGTGAAACCTACGGCGTGGTTGGACGAGGCAAAGATAATCCGGCGGACGCCTGCGCGGCGCGCTGCCTCGAACGCCACGTAGGTGCCGTTGATGTTGACCTCGGCAATGCGCTCCCACGGAGCCTCGCTGGCCAGGGCCGCCAGGTGGATGACCGCGTCGGCCCCGGCACACGCCTTCGTCATCGCGGCCATGTCGGTGACCGCCGCCTGCACGACTTCCTCGCCTGACCCGCCTGCGAGCGTTGCAACGTCGAGCAGCCTCAGGGTACGGCCGGGTTCGGCGAGCCGCGGCCGGAGCATCGTGCCGACACGGCCAGCCGCACCGGTTATGAGGATTGTGGGCATGGCGGGCGAAGTCCTCCTTCAGGGTCGGGTATATCACCGACTCGGCCATCGGGATGTCGCCGGGCGAGACGTCCCATCGGCGTGTCCGAGGGGGACACAGCACTTACGTACATGCCCGCTACTGCTGAGCTAGTGCTGGGGGAGTCGCTGTAACCGGGCGCGCGGATCGCTGGATCAGGCGGACGACGATCGGCTGCGTGGGGATGCTGGCGCTGATCGCCGGCACGGTCTCCCACCTGCACATGCACCTGCTCGTGGAACTGCACGGACAGCCGGGTTGGGTGGCGGCGCTGATGCCGCTGATGCCGGTGGACGGGATGATCGTCTCCGCGTCCACGACGCTGCTCGCCGAGTCGCGATCCGGGCACCGGGGCGGTCTGCTGGCGTGGGCGCTGTCGCAACGGCCGGCCCGGTACGCCCCCCGGGTCCCGAAGGCGCGCGTCAGGTATTCAGCCGTCTCTGGGCCGGATCCTCGGACATGCACTTCGACATTGAGGACCTCGTGGCCGAGGGCACCACGGTAGTCTGCATCGGCGTGATGAGCGGCACGCTGTACGGCGTGCCCGCGACAGACCGCCCCACCGCCGCCCGGCACGTCCACATTCTGACCTTCAACCCCGCCGGGCTAGTCATCGACCACCTGGCCGTCCGTGAGGGCGTCGCCCTGCTGCGGCAACTGGGCGTCCTCCCGCCGACCCGAGTCCAGGCCTGCCGGGCTCGTGACGCCGCCGTTCCCGCCCCGGTCAGCGAGCCACTGGAGGACCGGTAGGTCGCGAACACCACATGTCGTCCGGGCCGGGCTGCCATCCGGCAAGGACATCGGGCATCACTGTGGCTGCCACGAACAGTCGGGGCGACTGGTGAAGCGATCCGGGCTGGTCGGCGAGTTCGGTTCATCATCTCAGTCACGCGGCGCGAGCTGGCTGGCGACTTGCCGCATGAGTGGCGAACTAAGGGACTCCTGTACGCAGCGGGTGGGCCCGGCATTTAGAGCCAGCCAGCCCGAACGCGGCGCCTGACGCTGCCGCGACACTGCGGCCACGGATTGACGCCGTCGGCTACCCGGTGCAAAATGACTGGATAGTCAGTCAGTAACGGCTAGCCTGAAGTGAATTCGAGTGAGCGAGCGGCACGGGAACGGAACCCTCCTGGCGCAAGGCGGGCGTGACGTGCTGGCCTCCGATGCCGACCGCGACGCCGCGGCCGACCATCTGAGCTCGGCGCTTGCCGAGGGCAGGCTGACAACCGACGAGCACGATGAGCGGATCGAGGCCGCATACGCGGCTCGGACTCTGGGCGAGCTCGGCGAGCTTACCGCCGACCTGCCCGCTGCCACGCAGGGCCATGTCGAGGGCGAAGCGCCCGCGGCGGGCGGCGAAACCGGCCTGTGCCTGCGGTGCGCGCTGCTGATCTTGTGTCCACCCGCCGGGGTCGCCTGGCTACTGGCAACCAGGCGTCGCTGCCGCGCCGGCAGCCGCCCGGCACTGCGGGAGAAGGCACCGTTGCCGGGCGCGATCCCGCGGGCTGCAGGCCGGGCGTCGCCGGCAGCCGGGATGCCCAGGCTCGGGGGCTCGGGTGCCGAAGATCGCTGAGTCGGCGCGTGCGGCGCGGCGCGACCAGATCATCGCCGCCGGACTAGCGTGTTTTGCCAGCTCCGGCTATCACGCCACGACCATGGCTGACGTGGCCGAGCAGGCCGGGGTGTCCAAGGGCACGCCGTACCTGTACTTCGACAGCAAGCAAGCGCTGTTCCTGGCGATGCACGAGCGATGGGACTGCGATGCCGGGCAGCGCGCTAACGCCGCCATCGCCTCGCTGCCAGACCGGGAGCGGGAGTCGCCGCGGGCGGTTCTCCGAGCGGTCGCGGCCGCGGTCGCCGCGCACGTCCTGGCCGAGAGCCAGACCTGCAGGGTACTGATCGAGGCCAGGGCGCTGGCTGCGTACGAGCCGGTCATCGCGGCGGCCGTACGTGCGGCCGACGCCCGGACCCACGAGCAATTGCAGGGACTCTACGCTGCCGGCGTGGCGGCAGGGGAGTGGCCCGCTGGCACCGACCCGGTGCTGGCGGCCCGGCTGTTCAGTGCGGGAATGTACGGGCTGATGGCCCAATGGCACCTGGCACCCGGCTCGTTCTCCTGGCCGGACGCGGCGGACGCGCTGGCCGCAACTCCGGTGCCCGCGCCGGGATCATTGCCGATGGCTGGCAGCCGGTGACCGGGACAGTGCTGCCATCGCTTGACCGGCACTTGCCCCCGGCAGCCGGACAACAGGAGCCAGCCAATGCAGCTGATCGTGCTAGCCGTGCCGGGTTGCCCCAACGTCGCCGTGCTGGACGGCCGGCCCGCCGCCGTCCTCGATGACCGCGCGGGCGTCTCGGTAGCGCACGAAGTGATCTGCGATGAAAGCGAGGCCGTCAGGTGGGGCATGCGCGGCTCGCCCACGCTGCTGATAGACAGGGCCGACCCGTTCGCCGAGCGGGGTCAGCCGCCGAGCATGTCGTGCCGGAAGTACCGCGATGGCCACGGCCAGATGTCCCGGGCGCCATCAGCCGCGCAGTTGCGGCAGGCGATCGAGCGAGCCCCGGCCACCACCGCCAGGCCCGCCCAGCTCGAACATCACCGGCACCAGCCGCAGCCGGGTCACCGCGTCCACCACGGCCTGGCGCTCGGCGGCCAGATCCCCGCCTGCAGAAGCACGCCGGGTACACGCGCACAGGTGCGGGCGCAGCGGCGGGACGGCCCCGATGCGCCCCACCGTCCCGCCTCTTTGAGGCTGCCGCGCCTACTTGTAAATGATCGTGACCGCGGTCTTCGTGCTGCTGATGGCCTTAGCGGTGATCGTGCCGGTCGCTCCCTTGAACGCCCCGGTCCCTCCGG
>JASIBJ010000444.1 GCA_030045215.1 Streptosporangiaceae bacterium
GACGCTATCCCAGTCGTGCACGGCGAGCAGTTCCGAGCCCCGCCAGCGCAGGTTCTCCGGGTGCCAGTCGCCGTGCCCGATCACCGGGTCACTGGCGATGGAGCGCAGCCGGTCGCGGACGGCTGCGGCGACCCGGTCCAGCCACTGCGGCTTTTGGAAGGCGTTCAGGTCAACGTCGCGGTCTTCCGGCCTTGGCCACAGCCCTGGCTCGGTGTGGTCCCAGCCGACCCAGGACGGTGACGGCGCCAGGCTCGGCACCGATCGAGGACTCGGCGCGAGCCCGACCAGTCGGGCCAGCGCAGCAGCCGACAGGGCAGCCAACTCGCCTCGCGGCGGCTCATCAGTGTCAGCGACAAGCGCCTCGGCCGAGGCGGCGTAGCCGTTCAGGGGTTGCAGGTCCACCAACGGCTCGGGGCACGGAAAGCCGGCCCGCCACAATGCCCGGTGCACGACGGCGCATCCGGCCAGCCGCGGCATGCTGGGCCGCACCTTGACGACGACCTCCCGGCCGTCCGTCAGACGAAGGCCTTTCACAGCAGACAAGTAGCCGGTCCCGAACACCTCCGCCGCGGGCGGCGCGCCGAGCCAGCGCGCGCACCATTCGGCCAGTGCATCGATACCGACGGCCGGGCGACCGGTCTCTGACACCACCCCATCGTGCCGCAGCAACCCGGTACTCGTCGTGTCCCCAGTGGTTCGATGTCGCGAATAGCCGGCCCGGTATGTGTTGGCGCGGGTGCTCAGGCAGCCCCGGATACACGGTCGCAGTTCGTCTCTTGGCTTCGCGAGCCCGGCGCTTAGTGGAGATAGCTACATTGTCGGGATATGGGTAGCGCGCTTGAGCGATGAGGTCCTGGCTGACCTCGGGGATCGCGCCGAAGCCGAGCCGGTCGTACCCGGGTTGTGGCCAGGCCGCAGGCGCGCCTGGTGGCGCGCGGGCTAGCGTGGGTAAGGGGCCTGACGGGACGGGCAGTTGTCCCGCGCGTCGCGTGCAGAGGATCGAGAAAACCTGGAGACATGGTGGCTGCACCAACTGTGATCAAGCATGACGTTGACCTCAGCACTGCCGGCGAGGTGGCCCAGCAGTTGCGCGTCGACTCCGTGCGCTCAAGCACGTCGGCTGGGTCCGGTCACCCAACCTCCAGCATGTCGGCAGCCGATCTGCTGGCCGTGCTTGTTACGAGGCACCTGCGGTATGACTGGGATAATCCGGCGAACCCGGACAATGACCATCTGATCTTCTCCAAGGGGCATGCGTCGCCGCTCCTGTACTCGGTATACAAAGCGGTCGGGGTGGTGTCCGACGAGGAGCTGATGACCGAGTACCGACGTTTCGGCTCGAGGCTGGAAGGGCATCCGACGCCGGAACTGCCCTGGGTAGACGTGGCCACCGGCTCGCTGGGCCAGGGACTGCCTGATGGGGTCGGCATCGCCCTGGCCGGTAAGTACGTCGAGGAGGCGCCGTACCACGTCTGGGTGCTGTGCGGTGACAGTGAGATGGCGGAGGGCTCGATCTGGGAAGCACTCGACAAGGCCTCGCACTACAAGCTGTCCAATCTGGCCGTCATGGTCGATGTCAACCGGCTCGGCCAGCGCGGGCCCACCGAGCTCTCCTGGGACACCGACACCTACCGCAGGCGTGCCGAAGCGTTCGGCGCCAGGGCGATAGTGATCGACGGGCACGACCTCGGCCAGATCGACCGGGCGATGCGGGAAGCGCGCGAGGACGGTCATGACCGGCCGACGGTGATCCTGGCCCGAACCCTGAAAGGCCGCGGCTTCTCCGAGGTCGAGGACAAGGAGAACTGGCATGGCAAGCCGCTGCCGCGCGAGATGGCCGAGCGGGCCGTGGTCGAACTGGGCGGCGAGCGGCACCTGATGGTCCGCGGGCCCAAGCCAGGCCAGGCGGCGGGCGGACCGCGCGCCGCCGTCGACGGAGCCGCCGTGACGCTGCCGACCTACGCGACCGGAGAGAAGATCGCCACCCGCGTAGCTTATGGTCAGGCGCTGGCGGCACTGGGTGCGCGGCTTGATGTGGTTGCGATGGACGGTGAGGTCAGCAATTCCACCTTCGCTGACCTGTTCGCGCAGAAGTACCCGGAACGGTACTTCGAGATGTATATCGCCGAGCAGCAGCTGATCGCGGCTGCGGTCGGTTTCAGCGCGCGCGGCTTTACGCCGTTCGCCTCGACCTTCGCCGCGTTCTTGACCCGTGCCTACGACTTCATCCGGATGGCCTCCATCTCGCGAGCCAATATCCGGCTGTGCGGCTCGCACGCCGGCGTGGAAATCGGCGCCGACGGCCCGTCGCAGATGGCACTGGAAGATCTGGCCATGCTGCGCGCGGTGCACGGCTCGACGGTGCTGTACCCGAGCGACGCCACCAGTGCGGCCGCGCTGGTCGCGGCCATGGCGGACCAGGATGGCATCTCCTACATGCGCACCACCAGGGGTGCCTACCCCGTGCTCTACGACTCCGGCGAGCAGTTCCCCGTCGGCGGCGCGAAGGTACTGCGCAGCACCGACCACGACCAGGTGACGCTGGTTGGCGCGGGAGTCACGCTGCACGAATGCCTCACCGCAGCCGACCAGCTCCACGCGGACGGCATCGCCGCGCGGGTCATCGACCTGTACTCAGTGAAGCCCATCGACGCCGACACGCTGATTGCCGCGGCCGCCGCTACCGGCGGCCGAGTCGTGATCTCCGAAGACCACCACCCGGAAGGCGGCCTTGGCTCTGCCGTCCTCGACGCCCTCACCAGCGCCGGGCGGGCCGAGCTCTCCGTCAGGCACCTGGCCGTGCGGAACATGCCGGGCTCAGGGACCGGCGAGGAGCTGATGGACGCGGCCGGCATCAGCGCAGCACACATCGTGGCGGCTGCCCGCGAGCTGACGGGCTGAGACGGCCCTGGCGCACGGTAGGGGGCCCGACCCTGGCGCACGGTAGGGGCCCGACCCTGGCGCACGGTAGAGGCGGCCCGTGCGGCAGGCCGCGGCCCGCCGCACGGGTTAGCCAGCCTAGCGACAGGTCATGCAGTGGCGGCTTGCTCGATGAGGCTCGCGACCTCGGCGGGCTGCGACACGTAAACCGAGTGGCTTGCTGCTACCTCGGTGACGGCAGCACCTGCCCGCTGGGACATGGCCCGCTGCGCTTGCGGCGGGATCATCTTGTCCTGTGTGGTGAGCAGGTACCAGGCCGGCTTGGTCCGCCACGCCGGGTCGCTGATTGTTCCTGCGGTTGCATCCAGGCCCCAGGGGACCTGGGAGTCGGCCATGAACGCGGCCTGCTCGGCGGGCAGGTCGCCGGCGAAGGAGTCGTGGAACTTGTCCCGGTCCAGGAACAAGAAGCCGTTCTCGGGCGGCAGGATCGGCGGCTGCGGCAAGTCTTGCGGGAACCCGGCGATGAGAGAATTTACGGACTCGCCGGCATCCGGCGCGAATGCGGCGATATACCCCAGCGCTGCGACCTTGTCGTGCTTGCCCGCCTCGGTGATGACCGCGCCGCCGTAGGAGTGGCCGACCAGCACCACCGGGCCGGGCTGCTGGTCGATGACCTGGCGGGTCGCTGCGACGTCCCCGTCCAGCGACAGCGTGGGATTCTGTACGACGCTGACGTTGTAGCCGTCTCTGGTCAGGATGTTGTACACCCCCTGCCA
>JASIBJ010000445.1 GCA_030045215.1 Streptosporangiaceae bacterium
CGGCTGTGTTCGGGCTGGGCGCCACCACTCCGGTCCGTGCCGCCGTCATCGAGTACCTCAGCATCTCCGCCTGCCTATTGGTCCTCGACAACTGCGAGTGTGTGCTCGATGATGTCGGTTCGCTGGTGGAGGAACTCCTGCTCCGCTGTCCCGGCATCCGGGTGCTGGCTACCAGCCGCCGCCGACTCGGGCTGGCAGGTGAGCAGGTGATGCCGCTCGAGCCACTGGCCGTTCCTGATCCCAATGCGCCGGAGCGGGCAGCACTGAGCGCGGCAGTGCGTCTCTTCGCCGACCGGGTCCGGCGGGTTCAGCCGTCGTTCGTGCTCACGGCGGAAGCGCTCGGCACTGTTGCAGCCATCTGTCGTCGGCTCGATGGCCTGCCCCTCGCGCTTGAGCTGGCAGCAACTCGCGGTGCCACACTGGGCCTGGCCGCGGTGCGGGACCGACTCGACGCCAGCCTCGACCTACTCGGCGAGGATGGGCAGCTGCGCGCAGTCGTCGACTGGTCCTACCGGCTGCTCGCCCCCGCCGAACGACAGCTGCTCAATATCTTGGCGATCTTCGGCACTGACTTCGACCTCGATGCCGCCGAGCTGGTAGCCGGCCCGGTCCTCGAAGGATCAGTCCCGCTGGCGCTGGCCAGTCTTGCCGACGCCTCGCTCGTCGCATCGCACCACGACGGCAGCCGTGCCGGTTACCGGCTGCTGATGATAGTCCGGGCGTTCGCAGCCGAGCAGCTATCCGCCGCCGGCCAGGAGCCGATGGCACGGCTCGCGCACGCCCGCTGGGTTGCCTCCGTGGTCCAGCACGCTGCCCGGCAGTCCACCGGCCCGGACTGCGCCGCGGCGATGGCTGAGCTGATCCGCATCCAGCCCGATGCGGCCAGGGCCGTGCGCTGGTCGCTGGACTGCGGGCAGCCTGATCTCGCGGCGCTCATCACCGGCAACCTGCGCTTGTGCACGCACTGGCGCCCTGATGCCGACCTGCTCGACCTCAGCCTCGAAGCAGCCCGCCACGGCCAAGTCCGGGGATCCCCTGCCGCCGCGCTCGCCCTGGCCGCCGGTGCCCTGGCGGCCTGCGACACCGGGGACCTCGGCGAAGCCGAGCGCCTCGGAACCGACGCACTGAGGCAGGCCACTGGCGCGGACGAGCGCTTCCTCGCGCTCCTGTGTCTCGGCATCGCGACGCTGTACCGAGGCGAATATGGCCGGTCGGCGAGCCTGTGGCAGCAGATCGCGGCAGACACTACGCTGGCGCCGGCCCACCGCGTCGACGGCTACGCCTCGCTCGCCCTGCTGTCCTGCTACACCAGCGACCATCCCGCGGCGCGCGAACACGCCGCCAGCGCGCACACGGCCGCCCTGGTCGCGGGCGCAAGCGGCTGCCGGGCGTTCGCCGCCTATGCGGCCGGCGAGGTTGCGCTGCTGGACAACTTGGATGAAGGCGCCCATTTGCTGCGCACCGCAGCAAGCGAAGCGGAAGCCACGCACGCCACCCAGGTGATTACTGTGGCGCGCATTGCGCTGGCGTCGGCCCTGACCCGGCTCGGCCGCGACAGCGAGGCCATGGCCATCTTTCCCCCGCTGCTTGAGCAGGCATACCGAGACGGCAACTGGCCCCAGCTGTGGACAGCGCTGCGCATCCTTGCCGAGCTTCTGGCCCGCCTCGATCGGCACGAAACAGCAGCACTGCTGCTGGCCGCCGCGCGCGAGTCACCCTCGGCACCCGCGCTAACCGGCTCCGACATAAACCGCTACCAGCACCTCGAAGAGCTGATATGCCAACACACCGGCATCAGAGCCCTAGACCAGATCACCGAACTGGCCCGCGCCCTGCCTCGCGCCCACGTTATCGACCGCGCCCGCGCCACCCTCGACACCCTCAGCCACCTGGCCGCGTCGCCCGATGAGTGATCCAGTGCCAGCTCGCGCCTGGTAAGCCCGGCCGGGCGCGACGGGTGGTGGCACGCGGCCCGCTGGTGGACCAGCTCGACAAGGGACTGAAGCGGAGCATGATGCCTCGGATTGTTGAGCAATCGCGTCCAATTGCGTGGTGCTCATTTGGTGCTGACAAGCGACGGACCATCAGCACATCTGCCTGCGGAAACTGCTCGCACCTCCATGACCTTCACGATTTTTTCGAGGGCACGTCGGAGATCCAGCGCATGATCATCGGTAGGGCCGTCACCGGGCTGGACGTGCGGTAATAACCGCTGGTCATGGCGCTGGTGCGGATCTTGAAAGGGCCTGTGGACTCGGGTTTCTGGCGGTCGGCCGGTTGCCCGTTAATCCTGGTTGGTTCCCGCCAGCTCCCGATAGCGTGCTGAGCTGGTGCTGACCCCTAACCGTTGGGGTCGGCGTCTCGATCGGCCGAGAGGCCGGGAAGGCCCGGCCGGCGCGCACTGCCTGGGGTCACAACTGCGAGAGCGTCCGGGATCTGCGCACCGAGAAGGCGCGCAAAAGCCCAGGGCCGGATTAACGTGAAGCGGCTGCTGCCGGCCGCGTGAGCGGCGGGCTACGGCGGGTCGGCGCGGAACTTCCGCGGGCTGGTCGCCGAGGTGAAGGCGGCGTGGCGGGCCGGTCATCACCGGGGCCGCGGCTGCTCGCGTCGGCGGCGAACGCAGCGGACCACCAGAAGGCGTCGCCGAATCCTGAGGCCAGCGTGGTGGTTGTGTGAGCGCCGGCGGAGGGTGCGCTGCAGGATCATGATTAGCAGCGCGATGCCCGCGGAGCCGCCGACCTGCTGGGCGACTCGGCTGATGCCGGCACCTGGGGAAATCTCTTCGGGCTTGAGTCCGACGAAGGCGGCGCCCATGATCGTGATCATGGCGGCGCCCA